>NZ_FNVI01000038.1:0-35873 GCF_900107945.1 Methylobacterium sp. 190mf
TGATGAGAACCACGAGGTCGCCGAGCACCGGTGGCAACGCCTCGCCGAAGCGGTGGCGCCGTACCGCCTTCAGAAGGTCATCCCTCAAGCCGGTGGCGAGCATGTTGCCGCCGAGGCTATGGCCGGCCACCACGAGCTTATTGTGTCGGTCAGATCCATCCGGAGCCGGCCGCCTCAGCGCCGCCTCGACGGTGCGCAGCGCCGAGACTGCCGCCGGAGCGACCGCCTCGCTCACCGGCTTGCGGTCGAACAGCGTCGCGGCCGCCGACAGGTCGCCGAAAAAGCCGCCGAGCCAAGCCCCAAACCTGTCGCGTAGCCCGCGCTCGTCGACCCGCGCGCCGCGCCAGCCGACATAGATCGCCGTGACCTTCGTCTCGCATGCGCCCGCGTCGAATCGGCAACGTTCACGCAGGAAGCGCGCGGCGTGGGCCGCGTAGAAACGCAGATCCGCGACGTTGGCGTCACCTAGCCGTTGCGCGTGTTGCCGGTGTCCTCGCCCGCCAGATGATGGTCCATCTCGGCGTTGAGCGCCCGCTCGGCCAGGGCCTTCTTCAGCTCGTCCAGCAGGCCATCGGCCTCGAAGGCCGTCTTCGGATCGGCCCCGGCCAGGAGGTGATCCAGGATTGCGTCAGGGATGCGGGGTGCTTTGCGTCGTGCCATCGGGAACCTCCTTCGGGTCCACTATGGCCGCCCGCACACGAAATTCCTGACAGTCCCCGATAACGGTTACGGTCGAAACCAAAATCTCGGCCTTTTGAAATCGATCAGAAAGAAAAAGTATATTAGCTGTCCCTGTCGCGAAGGCCCGCCCCAACCGGCCTGCGGCAGGCGGCCTGGGTGCTGTGATGCAAAGCTCGACCCAGGCCGCCGTGTATACCGTCCCATGGTGAGATCAGAAGGCCGTCAAACACACTCGCGCCCTTCGCTTTGAACTCCCAAACCGTCACGCCTCAGGTCCGACCCGGGATCGTCCGGTATCCCACGAAGCGATCGAACACGATCCGATCACCTGCGACGGCGGCCGCCGGCCGCTCGGTCATCATTAGAAGGCCTGCATATTCCACACGCAGAAGCCGTGCTCCGGACGGACGCCGAACAGCTGCTCCGCTGTCTAACCGGACCTCGTGGTTCGGAAGGCGCGACAATCGAAGCCAACGCCGGCTGGACCGACATGTCTTGGCTCCTGCGTCGGCTGGGTTCCAAACCGCGATCGGGACCTTGCCCCCTCAGAAACCCTGAGACGCCGCGTATGGCAGGATGCCCGCGAAAGCCTAGTCATCTTGCTCGAGATGCGACCGGGTGTACCGCCTGCGGATTGTGAGACACCGATCTGAAGCCTACGCGGCGATGGCCGCGGGTGGAAGCTGCGCGGCGCGGATATCGGCCGGTGGCCGGAACCCGTGTCGCTCTATCAGCCACGCCTCATTGTAGAGATCCCGGAACGCCAGCAGGCCGTGGCGCAGATCCTCGACCGTATCGAAGTGCTCGACCCACAACAGGTTCTCCTTGAGGATGCGGATGAAGCGCTCGGCGCAGCCATTCCCCTCCGGGGCGCGCACGAAGGCGGGCGAGCTCGCGATGCCCAGGAACGCGAGCTCGGTCTGGAAGGCGTCCGCCATGTACTGGCTTCCGTGATCGTGCCGGACGCTCAGGCCGGAGGCGATCTCGGCCGAAAAGCCCCGAAGTGCTGCCGCACCCCTTGGCGGATCGGCTCCAGCGCCTCGAAGCGCGTGGCCCGGCGGGCCGCATGGATGCCCACGCACTCGGCCGAGCAGTGATCGATGGCCACGAACACCGCGACCTGCCCCTCGGCCGTCCAGGTGGTGGTCAGGTCGGTGCCCCACATCGTGTCGACCCGGTCCGGGATGATGGTGCCGTCGTGGTTGCGCGGACCGCGCGGCGTGCCGACCCGCGTGGGGGCCAACAGGTCGTGGGCGCGCATCAGGCGCAGCACCCGGCGCTTGGAGGTGCGCACGCCCTTCATGCGCAGCCGTGCCCAGACCTTGCGATGGCCTTCGCCGTGAAAGGGGCTGTCGGTCAGGATGGCGCGGATCCGCAGGAGCAGTGCGGCATCCGGCATCGCCCCGACCGGGCCGGGCCGCCGCGCGGGATCGGACCCGGCCTCCGATCCGAGCCCTGAGCGGGGCGGTGAGAAATGCCGGTGGACGGTGGCGCGCGACACGCGCCAGATCCGGCACACCCGAGCCAGCCCGTAGACGCTGCCGCTGGCTGGCGAGACGGTCCGGCTCATGGCCGCGACCGCCTGCGGGCCAATGGGCCGGCGCCACGCGCCTCCAGGGCGGCGACCTTGGCCTCCAGCAGCTCGCGCTCCAGCAGCATCTCGCCGAGCTTGGCCTTGAGACGCCCGCTCTCCAGCGCCTCTGCATCGAGGGGCCGGGTGGACAGGCTGGCCTCGCCCGCCGCCAGGAAAGCATCGCGCCAGCCCGACAAGGCCGCCGCCGTCACGCTCAGGCCGCGCGAGACGCTCTCCAGGTCCTCACCACGCGAGAGGCCGCAACACCGCGTCCCGCTTGCGCTGCCGGGACATGCGCCCACCCCGGCCAGGTCCGACCGCACCGGCAACCGCTCCTGTAGTCGTCGTCATCGTTCTCACCCCTGAGGCGGAGACCGTCCGCTAACGGGGTGTCTCAAGCAACCGTGGGGCGGAGGACGGGCGAAGCGCCGTGGGCTGTCTGCCGATCCAACGGCGACGCCGCTGCGCAGGAGGCCACGGGCGACGGCCGCGCGAGCGGAAATGAGCCGTCCGAACTCTGGGGGTGCCCAAGCGCGCAGCTTTGGGGCGCGGATCCCCGGGCCCCTGGAGGCGCGCCGGCATTTCTGCAGGCACGGTTGCGCGGATCCGGTGGTGAATCCGCGTCGGAAACCAGGCATCATCCCCCGGTCCAATCCCTGGGAATGTTGCGATGGATGCGAGATCCGCCGAAGCCGAACCGTCTCGCGGCGCACGCGTGCTCGATGCCGCGCCCTCTGAAGCCGTAGGGCCCGCCGAGCGCCTCGCCCCTTTGCGCAAGCCGCCCGGTTTCGCCCCCGCGGTCCAGCGCTGGTCGTTCCTGCTGCCGGCTGGCGAGGCGGGAATGCATATCGCCTTCTTCGGCGCCCAGGCAGAGTCCGAGACCGAACTCGGGCGCCATCCGATGCGGGATTGGATCCGCACCCACCTCGCGGGCCATGTCAAAGGCCCGACCTGCCTCGACCACGCCCGTTCGCGCCTCTCAGGCGGCCGCGTGGAGCACGTCGTTTGCGCCTACTGGGTGTCGGCGGAGCGTTTCGAGGCTTGGCGTGCGGACGCCGAGGTGGAGAACTGGTGGCACGCGCCCGAGCGCCTCGCAGGACCTCACGGAGCTTGGCGGGAAATTCTGTGGGTGCCGCGCGAGCGCCAGGAGAGCATCTACTGGAAGGATTACCCCGCCGGTCTCATGACGAGCCCGGACGTCGCAATCTTCCCGACCCCTTACTGCGGCTATTACGGCGCCATGCGGGATCGGCTTCCCGCCGCCGCGTCCGAGTCGCTCGACGCACCCGATGAGGCCGGGCTGGTGCCCTGTCGGGACCGGGTCGGTTACGGGGAGCACTGGTCAGTGCGGCCGCCGCACAACCTCGCCCTGATCCGCTCGGCCAACACGTGGGGGCGCATGGATGCGGAGCAGCGCGCCGACTATGAGGCCAAGCTCCGTTCGCCCCTGGAAGCCGGCATGGAATACTTGGCCGACAACCCACTGCCCTCCGGCTGCGCCTGCATGCGATGGCAGGGAACCACGGACGCGGACGGGCGTGCCGAGCCGGAGGCGCACGCCCACGCTTACTTTCTGTCTCTGCGCCACATGGAACGCTGGGCCGAGGATCACGCCACGCACGCGGCGATCTTCGGGGCGGCCATCCAGCGCTACCGGCATTACGGGCCGCGGAACCAACTCCGGACCTGGCACGAGGTCTACGTGCTTCCGGGAGGCGGCCAGCGCATTGAATATCTCAACTGCGACCCGCGGACTGGTCTCCTGCCCTGGTTCGAGGCCGAGCGCGTCGCCTGAGGAGGCCGCGGCCGTCAGAGTGGCTGCGACGCCGAACGCCCGCGCGGCCACTCAGCCCGTATGGGCGATACGGCCCGGGCCCTGCTATTGGCGCCAGCTTGTTTGCGCGATCGCGCATCGACACCACAACAGCGAACTGAACAGCCATGCCGACGGCCAGGCAGCAGACGTGCGAGGTGAAGGTGGACGGAACGTGGCGCCCCGCCACCCTCGCCGAGGCACGTAGCCTCTACACAATGGCGCAGAAGCAGTGCCTAGCCTGCTATCGTCAAGTCATTTCCACCGGGACGTATGCTGGTGCGGGCCGTTTGAGCCGCAGCGCCGCCGGGTGCACACCGGCTATCCGCTTAAGCCCGAGACGTACACACAGGGGCTGAGCCCGGAGCGCGTGCAGACGCTGATGGGGCATGCCTCGATCCACCAGACGTTTGACCAGTACGGCTACCTGTTCGAAGCGCAGGAAGACGAGGCGGCCATGCTGTCCGGCGTTTGAGGAAGGGCTTGTCGAAAACACTTTATGGAACACGGGGGCAACACGGACCCTGTAATTCGCTAGTTCTGCTTTGAGCTACTTGAAATCATAATTCTCTGCTCGATAGACTATGATCGAACATAAGCCACGCTGTCCAACGCATCCGTATTCAGCTTAAGTCAAGAGTGGCCGGGCCCCTCTTTCTGCAGACATCCTCGGAAGCGTTAGGCTGCGCTCGGCTAGTTCCAGCCTGCCGGTTTCGCACTCTCTTTCGTTGCACTTGATCAGCCATGCACCCAGGGTGCGCGTTGCTTGTCTGCGCGGCGTAGCCGTTGCCGTGCAAACTATTTGCGACAGTCCATAGGCAAGGCCAAGTCTGACCATTTGCGAAGTGCACGCGTCCCGTGTTCAGCCTCATTCGGACCGCTCATCATGCGCAGCGGAATGCCATGTTCTTCCGCGGCAGAGACCGACATCACCGAGTCGCCCGACGCCATCGAATAGTCGATCTCAGGCCCGAGCCACGACGTTCCGCCAAACCGAGGCGCTCTAATTCGTGACAAATTTTGATAACGCTCGAATTACGCTCGGTACTTGGAATACCAGACCTGATTTTTACCACCGAAGTGCTCATAAATTGATCAGTCATGGCGTTAAAAACCTTCCTTTCGCTTTCGCTTAGGTGATTAGTGCTGCACAATTTAGCCATATGATTGCAATTAGTTATTGCGTTGGCGCGCGGCAGAATGGCTTCATTGCTGAAATAATGAGAGTAAAAGATCTCGCATGGACTAGTATCACTCGTTTCAGGACCAATCGGATGCCGATCGGCGCTCCTGCAGCTCTCGGCTTCAATCCCTTCGGAGGGTGACGCCTGCGGCTGAAGGCCCATACAAGACTACCGAAAAAGCATTTTGACGTCGGCGGTCTATGACCATGCGAAATGGACTTAAAAATCGATTTCCCTCGCCACCCCCCGAGCAATCGCTAAGTCGACTGCAGTCGATGCGACAGCCAGGTCCTGCAGCCCGACGCCGGTGCCGTCGAACAACGTGATGTCCTCGGGCGACCGACGGCCTGGATGGGCACCGTTGATGACGGATCCAATTGCGACGATGTCGGTGGCAGCTAGCAACCCCTGTGCGACGGCGTGTTGAGCCTCACCGATCGATGTCGCCTGCGCGATCTCGTCGGTGAACACACTGGCCTTGGCTAGGAGTTCGGCCTCGACCTCTTGCTTCCCCTTCGTGTCGGTTCCCATGCAAGCCAAGTGGGTGCCGGGGCGGACCTGCGCGGCCTTCAGGATCGGCGCAAACGACGAGGTGATGGTGATGATCACGTCCGCCTCGGCGCCGAGCCTGTCGAGATCGACCGCCTCGAACGGGATGCCCCGCTCGACGGCAACGGACTCTAGCCGACCGAGCGCCGAGGGTTCGATGTTCCAGCCGACGACTTTCTCGAAGCGCCTTTGGTCGAGCGCGGCACTGAGCTGGAATGTCGACTGGTGGCCTGCGCCGATCATGCCGATGACCCGAGCCTCGGGCCGTGCCAGGTACTTGATCGAAAGCGCGGAGGAGGCCGCCGTGCGCAAGGCGGTCAGCAAGTTGCCTCCCACGATAGCTCGACAGCAGCCCGTATCGGCATCGAATAAGAAGATCGTCGACTGATGGTTCGTGAGTCCTTTCTCGACGTTGCCTGGCCAGAAGCCCCCAGATTTGAGGCCTAGGGCCAAGCTCTCGCGGTCGAAGCCTGATTTAAACCCGTAAAGGGCATCGGCGTGACCAATCGCCTCCCGGACGACCGGAAAATTGTAGGCCTTCCCCTTTGCCATCGAGGCGAAGACCCCCTCGACCGCGGCGAAGCAATCGGCAGGCGAAACGAGCGTGGCTATTTCACGTTCCGATACGATGATCATGGATCGTCCTCATCGCTATACGCGGGGGGCGCCCCCCACGCGTCGAGACCGCGGTCCGTGCAGTAATCAGTAAGCCTTACCGCGAGCCGAGACCGGCCAGAGCGTCTCGACTTTGCCGTTGCGGACACCGACGTACCAATCGTGGACGTTGCAGGTCGGGTCGCAGTGCCCTGGCACCAGCCGCAGCTTCTCGTTGATCTTGAGCACGCGGCCCGAGTCCTCGACGACGCCGTGCTCGTCCGAGCACTTGACGTACTTGACGTCGTCTCGGCCGAAAACGAAAGGAAGCCCGCTGTCGACGGACTGCGCCTTCAGGCCCGCGTCGACCACCGCCAGGTGCGGTTTGGCATGGCTCATTACCGACGTCAGGAGGAAGAGGGCGTTCTCCCATTCGCCACGGTCGATGCGTTGGCCGTCCTTGTCCTGGATGCGGCCGTAATCGGCGTCCATGAAGGCGTAGGACCCGCACTGGAGCTCGTTGTAGACGCCTGAGTTCGACTCGAAGTAGTAAGATCCGGTCCCGCCGCCCGAGACCAACTCGGGTTCGAGACCGACCGCCTTGAGCGCGTCCACCGACTCCTTAACCTGACCGATGGCGGCGTCGAGCTTCGCCTTGCGGTCCTCGTAGCCGTCGATGTGCTGCATCGCGCCCTGGTAGGCCTGCAGCCCCTTGAACGTCAGACCCGGCGCGGCGGCGATCGCTTTGGCGATCTCCACCACCTCCGGGGCCGTCTTCACGCCGCAGCGACCCGCGCCGCAATCGATCTCGACGAAGCAGGCGATCGTCGTCCCGTGCTTCTCCGCCGCGGCGGACAGGTCCGTCACGTTGCTCACGTCGTCGACGCAGACGATCACCTTGGCCCCGTACCGGGGAAGCCGCGCCAGACGGTCGATCTTGACGCGATCGCGGACCTGGTTCGAGATCAGGATGTCCTCGATCCCGGCGCGGGCGAACACCTCTGCCTCCGACACCTTCTGGCAGCACACGCCGACCGCGCCCCCGAGCTGCATCTGAAGCCGGAGCACGTCGACGGACTTGTGCATCTTGCCGTGGGCGCGGTGGCGCATGCCGTGCGCGCGCGCGTAATCCCCCATCTTCCGGATATTACGCTCCAGCGCGTTTAGGTCGAGGATGAGGCAGGGCGTCTGGATGTCCGCCTCGTCCATCCCGGGGATCGCGGGGACGTCGTACCCGACCTCAAGGTCGGCGGCGTTCAAGGGTGCGTTCATCGGTGTTCTCCTCAGTTCCAGGGCAGCTTGTCGAGATCGACATTCCCGCCGGTAATCACCACGCCGACGCGCTTGCCGGCGAACGTGTCCGGGTTCTTGAGTACGGTGGCCAAGGCCACCGCGCTCGAAGGCTCCATGACGACTTTCAATCGCTTCCAGATCAGCTTCATCGCATCGACGATCTCGCTCTCGGAGGCGGTGTGAATGTCCGAGACGTTGTTCCGGACGAAATGCCAGGTGAGATCTTTCAGCGGGACCTTGAGGCCGTCAGCCACGGTGTTCGGCGCGTCATCCGCGATGATGTGACCGGCCTTCAGGCTGCGGAAGGCATCGTCGGCCTGCTCGGGCTCGGCGGCGTAGATCGCGACGCGTGGCGAGAGGGACGACAGCGTCAGGCAGGTTCCGGAGATCATGCCGCCGCCGCCGATCGGAGCCACCACCGCGTCCAGGTCCTCGACCTGCTCGATCAGCTCGGCCGAACAGGTCGCCTGACCGGCGATCACCCACGGGTCGTTGTAGGGGTGGACAAACTCCGCGCCGGTCTTGGCCACCACCTCCGCGAAGACGGCTTCCCGGCTTGTCGTCGACGGCTCGCACTCCACCACGAGCCCGCCGTAGCCCCGGACGGCGTCCTTCTTTGCCTGCGGAGCAGTGCGCGGCATCACCACTGTGCAGGGGATGCCGCGGCGCCCGGCCGCGTAGGACAGGCACGTGCCGTGGTTGCCGCTGGAATGGGTGGCCACCCCCTTTCGAGCCTGCTCATCGGACAAGCCGAAGACGGCGTTGGATGCGCCCCGTGCCTTGAAGGCGCCAGCCTTCTGGAGGTTCTCGCATTTGAAGAACAGGTGTGCACCTGCCAATTCGTCCAGCACGCGGGAAGTCAGGACCGGTGTCCGATGAATGAAGGGCGCGATGCGCTTCCGGGCGGCCAGCATGTCGTCCAGTGTCGGGATGTACATTGTCGTCGCCTCCCTAAGCGGCCAGTTGAGCCATCGCCGATCCCTTGCGGTAGTATTCCTGGGCCGCCGCGACCCCCGCCCCCAACTCGACGGCCGCGCCGAGATCGGCGAGGACCATCTCGGCTGCGGCGATCCCAGAGAGCGCCATGACGTCCGTGAGGCTGCCCAGGTGGCCGATACGGAAGACCTTGCCCGCGAGCTGGCCCAGACCCGTCCCGAACGCGACCCCGTACGCGTCCTGCGCATGCCCCACGAACCGGTCGGAATCGACACCGTTGGGCAGGAGGATCGCGGTCACGGTGTCCGAGTACAGTTCCGGCCTGGCGGCGCAGACAGTCAGGCCCCATGCGGCGACCGCTCGCCGGACGCCTTCCGCGATCCGATGGTGGCGCGCGAAGACGGTCTCAAGCCCCTCCGCGAGAAGGAGGTCGGAGGCCACCTTCAGGCCGTTGAGCAGGCCGACCGGCGGCGTGTAGGGGAAGCGGCCATTGCCATAGCTGCCGCGCATGTCGCGGATGTCGAAGAAGGTGCGCGGCAGTTGGGCGTGCTCGGCGGCCTGCGCGGCGCGCTGCGAGCACGCGACGATGGCCAGGCCGGCGGGCAGCATGAAGCCCTTCTGGCTGCCGGCGACTGCCACGTCGACGTGCCAATCGTCCATCCGAAAGTCCATGCAGCCGATCGAGCTCACGCCGTCGACGAACAGCAGGGCAGGATGTTTTGCCGCGTCGAGGGCTCGCCGTACCGCCGCGATGTCGGAGCGCACGCCGGTGGCCGTCTCGTTGTGTGTAGCGAGGACCACCTTGATTGTGTGCCCGCGGTCGGCCGTGAGGATTTCCTCGTACCGGTCGGCCGGGATCCCTTCACCCCAGGACTGCTCAACGACCTGCACGTCGAGCCCGTGGCGATGGCACATGTCAATCCAGCGATGGCTGAACATGCCGTTGCGCGTGGCCAGGACCCTGTCGCCGGGGGACAGAACGTTGGTGATGGCCGCCTCCCATCCACCGGTTCCGGTAGAGGGGAAGACGAAGACCTCAGCCTGCGTCGTCTTGAGGACGCGCCTTACGCCTTCGAGAGCTGGCCGCAGGATGTCGCCAAAGATCGGACTCCGGTGGTCGATCGTCGGCATGTCGACCGCCTTACGCAGCACCTCCGGAATATTTGTTGGACCCGGGATAAAGGTCGGATTCTGGCCGCTCATCTTGGCTCCTCCAATCTCCGCATCGTAGCTCGGTAAACCAGAGCTGTAAATTTTTTTGGAAATGTTTTTCATTCGACGCAATAGCATCGTTTTATGCATTTAAATCAGCCGTTTGAGATTTTTTATTGCGCCGCTCAAACTCTCGTGCTGAAAAGTTTTTTCATCGCAGGGAAGGTGGACCAGTCAACATGACGATTCGACGAAGAGGATGTCCGAAGGGCTTGAAGGGCGCTGACGGAAGCCCCGGCATTCAGGCTTTGGACCGCGCTCTCGACGTGATGGAGACGCCCGCCAAGAAGGCATCACCCTGTCCAAACTCGCCGCGCGTCTGGGCAAGTCCGCGGCGACGATGCATCGCGTGCTGACGACGCTCGAGCAGCGCAAGTACATTGAGAGTGAACCGAAGACTCAAGATTGGTTCGTCGGCCCCGCAGCCTTTCGTCTGGGCTCGGCGTTCCTCAGGCGCACCAACATCTTCGAGCGGAGCCGTTAAGTGATGCGAGACCTGATGATGGCGACAGGCGAAACCTCGAATCTCGGCATCGAGCGCAACGGCGAGGTGCTGTTCGTCAGTCAAGTCGAGTCTCACGAGACGATCCGCACTTTCTTCCCTCCCGGCGCCAGTTCCCCGCTCCACGCCTCGGGCATCGGAAAGGCGCTGCTCAGCGGGTTCGACGAAGAGCGTTTTGAGAGCTTCGTTCGCCGGACGCACCTGACCAGTTTCACCGACAAGACGATCGTCAACGCCGATCGGCTGCGAGAGGCTGTTCGACAGATCCGCCGACAAGGCTATTCTTTCGACGACGAGGAACGGACTACCGGTATGCGGTGCGTTGCGGCATTCATTTCGAACGGTTACGGCGAAGCGGTAGCCGGCATTTCCATCTCGGGCCCGACACCTAGGCTGCCCGATGACAGGATTCGTGAGATCGGCGCGCGGGTGGTCGAGGCGGCCCGAGAGGTTTCGCGGCGACTCGGAGCCGAATGAGGCACCGCCACACTCTGGCTTCGCTGACCGGTCGTCTCGCGGACAATCGCGGTCATCGGCCCCAGACAGGCCCACGACATCTATCGGCGGGGAGCTCCGCTCTTCGCCAATCGACTTTCGCGACCACTGGGCGGCGGGCGTCCACCGAGCACGCCGATCCTGGTCGACGGCCGGAATCGGCGCAGACGGGTTCGTCGGGGCATGCGACAAGGGATTACGACCTCACAAAGGTCAAGACGAGGACGTCTCGATGGGCTGCGCGACTAAGGTCGAGGACCGTGATTGGACTCACGCCGTGCATGAGTCTGCGATCGTCCATGAGGATCGCTTCGAGGGGAGAACTCATCTCGATCCGAGCTATGTCATTGCCGTGCGCATCGGTCAGGGCCGTCGCTCCACCCGAGACGTTCTCCCGATCGACCAACAAGGTGACGACCCAATCGACGCCGTCGCGGTGCATCCCTTCCGGGGTCGGCAACCCCCTGCCGTCGCCTTCCGCAACGATCCGAAACTGATGCATCTCGATATGCCAAGACGGGGAGGCGACACATCTCGACGCGTGTTCGAATATGCGCGTGAATGCTGAGATGAAGCATCTCAACAACGCGCTCTGCCCAAAATCATTGGTAACCGGCGCAAATTTTCGCGAAACACCGCCATTCAGTTTGTTGTGCACCAACTTCTGATAGTGCGGAGCGTCCGGCAATCTATGTACATCTTGCCCACGAGCCCGGTAAATCGCATGGCGCCGGAAGCGGTATCGCCCGCCGTCGCCCATGAACGCGTCACGCTCAAGATCGGCCCAGGTGTTGGAGAAGGCATGCCATCCGGCATCACCGTCAACGCCGACGATCCGGGCGACATCGGCCGAGGATAGATGGATGAATCCACTCTCGGCTAGAGCATCCACCGCGCGCTCAGAGGTCGCAATCGGAGGTGATATCGGATGTGTGGACAATAAAGACCTCCCCGATTTGTCCAAGACGGTGGCTTTTCTAGCGATCGAAACGGCTATTTCTGCGACAGATTACCTCGGTCGAGATGATAGATATCGTCGCGAAACTGCGCGTTGCCATCTGACGTCGACCATGCGGTGATGTATGTCCAATACTAGGAGCCGAGCTCCCCTCCCTGTCGGATCGTCGCGGACTCATCAGACCGGGTTCCGTCATCCCGTGGCATTTCGCTAGCGCCCCTCGATCGATGTCGCCTGACGCTGGACATCGTAGTCGTCACGGTTGCGCTCATGCCGGAGCGCGCGCCTCACGTTCGAGGCGAAGCTGGCCGAGACCGGCCCGGCGGCATTGCCCCAGGATTGGCGAACGAACGTCGCGAGATGCGCGACCTCCTCGTCGCTCAGCCGCCAGCCGAACCCCGGCATGCCGAGGTTCGACGGCGCGGCATGGGTCGAGGCCATTACACTCCCGTCGAGGATCAAACGGATTAGGCTGACCGGGTCCGCCGAGTGCACGGTCGGATTGCCGGCGATCGTCGGGAACGCGCCGGAGACGCCGAGACCGTCGGTCCTGTGACATGCGGCGCAGTTGTCGACGTAGAGTTCGGCGCCGCGCCCGGCCTCGTGACCTCGGGCGAGGTCCCGCGCCGTGCTTCCGTCAGGCGCATAGGTTGCGGTCGTGGGCCCGGCTGCCAGGGTCTTCAAGTAGATGGCGATTGCTTGCAAGTCGGCCGCGTCGAGGTGCTGCGTGCTGTGGACCACGACGTCATTCATCGGGCCACCGACCACGGCGTGGCCGCGGTTTCGACCTCCGCGCAGCGTTTGGACAATGTCGTCGGCCGACCAGCGACCCAACCCCGTGGAGTGCTCTCCGCGCAGGCTGACCGCGAACCAGCCGTCGACGACTTGTCCGCCCGAGAGATAGGCTTGGTCGGTCTCGTCCAGCGCCTTCTCCTGAAGCGTGAGCGCGCGCGGCGTGTGGCACGCGCCGCAATGGCCGGCCGCCTGCACGAGATAGGCGCCGCGCGCAACCTGAGGGTTGGCATAGCGGCCGGGGTCGAAGGCCGCCTCGCCAGAGCGCGCGAACGCTTTGCGCCAGAGGGCCAAAGGCCATCGGATCGACAGCGGCCATGTGATTTCATTGGCGCGTCTGGCCTCACGGACCGGTTCGACGCCCTGCATGAAGAAGGCGTAGAGGGCTCGCACGTCCTCGTCGGTCAGCCGCGCATAGGAGGGATAGGGCATCGCCGGAAACAATGTCGTGCCGCCCGGCACGATACCGTGACGGATCGCCCGGTCGAAATCGTCGAGGCCATAGGCGCCGATCCCGGTCTCGCGATCGGGCGTGATGTTCGTGCTGAAGATCCGTCCGATCGGTGTCTCCATGGGCAAGCCTCCAGCGAACGGCTTGCCCCCTGGCGCCGTGTGGCAGGCGACACAGTCGCTCGCAGTGGCGACGTAGCGACCGGCCTCGATGAGCGCCCCATCCAGCCTCTGATCGGCGATCCGTCGCGTCTCGGTCGGCCACAATGCGGCGGCGTAGGTGGCGCCGAGCCCGACAAGCCCCAGTAAGGCCACGCCGAGTCCCGCCTTGAGGATGCGCGGATGCTTCATCGGACGCACCTCACGCCTGGACCAGGGGGCCGGGATTCTTCAGGTACTGGGTCCGGATCGTCTTGGCGGACCAATAGGTGAGCGCACCGACCATGCCTGTGGGGTTGTAACCGTTGTTCTGGGGGAACGCGTTCGCGCCGGGCACGAAAACGTTGTGGACATCCCAGGATTGAAGATAGCGGTTGAGAGGCGAGTTACTGGGGTTCTCGCCCATAATCGCACCGCCGCAGGTGTGCGTGCTCTGGTACTGCGTGACGTTGTACTTTGATCCCGGTTTCTTCGACTCGACGGCCATCGATTTCGGATTGAGGACGGCACACATCTCCTTCGCCTTGCCGACGAGGAACTGCGCCGCCTTGATCTCGTCATCGTGCCAGTTGAACGTCATGCGCAGGAGCGGCCGCCCGAACCCGTCCTTGTAGGTCGGGTCGAGGTCGAGATAGCTGTCGCGGTAGGACATGCAGGCGCCCTGCACCTCGTAATAGAAGCTGTGCCGGAACACGTCCCGCACGCCTCGCTTCCAGGCGCTGCCCCAGTTGGGCACACCTTCCGGGGTCTTGATGCCGCGCACAGGGCCGCCCCCGGGCTGCCGGGCCCAGATCACCCCGCCTCCGACGAACCCGGCCTTGGCGTTGTCGAGCTGGTTGCCGTTGAGGTCGTCGAACACCGCGCCGCCGCCGCCGATCCCGACGAAGCGATTGGCCTGCACGTCCTTGTCGAAGAACAGGTCGATCCGGTTGAGGTTCTGGTACGAATAGTTGCGCCCGACCGTGCCGGTGTTCGACACCGGGTCATAGGGCGTGCCGATGCCCGAAACGAGCATCAAATGCACGTTGTAGAGGGAAAAGGCGCACAGCAGCACCAGCGAAGCCGGCTGCTCCACCTCCTGTCCGGAAGCGTCGAGATAGGCCACACCCGTCGCCCGCTTGCGATCGGAGTCGAGGTTGACCTTTATGACGTGGGCATTGACCCGCAACTCGAACTCCTTGCGACGGCGAAGCACCGGAAGGATGTTCACGTTCGGGCTCGCCTTGGAGTAATTCAGGCACCCGTAATCGCTGCAGAACCCACAAAAATTGCACGGACCCATCTGGCATCCGTAGGGATTCGTGTAGGCATCGGACGTATTCGAAGCCGGGATCGGATAGGCATGGTAGCCCATCTCGTTCGCAGCCTTGTAGAACATCTCGGCACCGAGATAGTTTCTGTTCGGCGGAAGCGGAAATTCACGCGTGCGGGATCCCTCGAATGGGTTTCCGCCCGCGACTTGCTGGCCATTCAACACGCCCGCCTTGCCGGAAGTCCCGCACACGTACTCGAAGTGGTCGAAGTGTGGTTCCAGCTCGTCGTACGTCACAGGGAAATCCTGGATCGTCATCCCTTCGGGTATGAAGTTCCGACCGTATCGCTGCTCGATGTTGCTGCGCAGGCGAAGATCTTCCGGGAGCGCGCGGAAGTGGCATCCGGACCAGTGACTCCCTGCACCGCCCACTCCGGTTCCGGGCTTGAACGAGCCCATCTGACGGTAGGGTACTGCGACGTCGTTCACGCCATGCCGGATCGTCACCGTCTCGCGGGACAGGCTTTGCAGGTAGCGTCGGTGCACCGAACCTTCGAGCTCATCGACGACGCGCGGGTAGGAGAAATCGGGCTGCGTATCGCGGTCCGGGCCGCGTTCGAGCACGACGACGTGAAGGCCGGCGTCGGTAAGCTCCTTGGCCATGATCGCTCCGGTCCACCCCATGCCGACGATCACGGCATCGACGGGTTTTCTGACAGTCGTCATGGTCAGGCCCTCCGGCCGGCGAGATCGACAGGAGGAAGTGGATAGGGCTTGTCGCGAACCTCGACCCAATCGTGGAAATCGGCCCGCATGCCGGGGTAACCGATCATCTTCCACGAGCCCATGCCGCGGTTTCCGCCGTGCTTGGGATCGCTGAAGTACCCGTTGCGCACCTCGGTCAGGAGACTGACGAAGAAGGTGCGCGACGGTACATCGTCGAGGGCAATCTTCGCCGTCTCGAGGCCGCGAAGCACGTCCTCCTGCTGTGCGAATCCGAGTTCGGCGAAGCGGCGTCCCGAGAACGAGGCTGCGCAATGACGGTCCACGGCGGCCATGCCGACGCGGATGATGTCACGCAAGGCGAGGCGTCCCTGGTAGCCGAATTCCGGGGGGGCCTTCAGGAAGGGTCCCTGCATGTACCAGATGTCGCCGGCCGCGTAGGGCGTCTGCATGTGACGGTCGAGGAACTCCGGGACGCCGAGCTCGACCGCCCCCGGACCGATCTCGTCATGGGGGATCAGGCGATCGCAGGCCGCGTGCAGGAAGGCCCATTCAGTCGCATTGAAGAAGGTCGGCACATACTCGACCGGCGTCGTTGCGACGGCCCGTCCCGCCAGCGGGACCGACGGGAGAAGTGCCAGCGTCCGCAGCAAGCCTCTCCGTGACGGCTGCTCCGTTCCGCTCTTTCGATGGACGCTGTCGGACATCAAAGTTCTCATCGAAAGTGAACAAATGCGTTCGCGTTCCGAAGTCTTAAGGAGCAGGGGCCTGCAGGGGCTTATCCTTGTCGACCACGTAGACGGACAGGATCTTGATCGTCCTATCGGCTGCGACCGTGTATCCGGCATGCGGGACGCCTCGCGGGTTGATGCCGTGCTGGCCGGCTATCCGGTCCTGGTCCCCCTTGCCGGGGGCGGAGACCGTGCCGCCTTCGAGGACGTAGAAAATCTCCTCGCCGTGGTGGAAGTGGCGGGGCGAGGTTGCGCCGACCGGGAACTCCACGAGTTGGACGATGATCTCCTTGTTCTCGACCCCGGACACGGGGGCTCGGCTCAACTCGGTCCGCCTGATCTCTGTCATCGGTTTCTCCTGCGATCGTCCGGTTTCGAGTCCGGCTAGGACGAAGAGAGCCGCGAGCACCGCCACGTGTCTCGCGCGGAACGCTCGCCTCGGCGGCGGGGGAGCTCGCCGTCCGTCGCGGTCGTTCATGAGGGCCGTCCTGTGTCCGGATGGGGCTCGTCGTCTCGCCGAGGGCCGACGAGGAAGCGTGGAGCGGGGGCTCGAAACATCCGCGAGACCTGCGTACCCCCGCGTGGGGCGTCGACCCAGCCGACGTCCCGGGATCATCGAGCGCTCATTGGGCCGGCACGCCGACGGGCACAGGGGAAGGCTCCTCCTTGAACGGCCGCTCCGGGTGTATCGTGAAGGCCATCCCGGCCCCGAGAACGAGCAGCCCGATGGATCCGGCGAAGGGCAGAACCCAGTTGCCCGTCAGGTCGACGATCAGGCCGAAGGTCAACGGCGAGACGATTGCAGCTAAAGCTGAGCCGAAGTTCATCAGGCCGCTCGCCGTGCCCGCGTACTGGGGCGCAATGTCCATCGGCACCGACCAGATCGGACCGATGACAAGTTCGAGGAAGAAGAAGCCGCCGGAGAGAAGGAGCGCGATCAGCGTCAACTCCTTCGTAAAGAAAACGCCGCCCAGGCACGCGGCGGCGCCAAGCATGCCGAAACAGATGACGTTCCGTCGTGCTTTCTGGAGGTCGCCGGTCTTCCGGAGGATCTGGTCCGAGATAACGCCGCCCAGCGTGTCGCCGACAACGCCCGCGAAGAACACGCCGGACGCGAACAGGGCAGAGTTCTTGATGTCGAGCCCGTAGCCATCCTTGAAGAACGACGGCAGCCAGTTGAGGTAAAGCCACAGCGACCAGCCATAGCAGAAGTAAGTAATGGTGACGGGCGCCATGCGCGGCACCAGCCGCCGCCACGGCACGTGCGGCTTCAAGCGCGCAGCAGCGTCGCGGACCGGGAGACGATCCAGGTCCGCCTGGGTGATCGCCTTATGCTCGCGCGGGTCGTCCCGGTAATAGATGTACCAGACCACGACCCAAGCGAAGCTGCCGATCCCGAGGATTACGAAGGACTCGCGCCAGCCGAGCAGCGTCATCAGCAGCACGACGATCGGAGGTGTCACGGCATTGCCGAGCCGGGCGAACGCATGCGTGATGCCCTGCGCAAAGCCCCTTTGGTCCTTGGCAACCCAGGTCTGCATCGCCCGCGTCGCCGTGGGGAAGGTGGCGCCCTCGCCGAACCCGAGGATGAAGCGTGCGAGGAACAGGGACGTCACACCTCCGACAAACCCGGTCGCGATGGTGGACGCCGCCCAGATCAGGCCGCAGATGAAGAGGGTGCGCCGTGCGCCCCACTTGTCGGCCATCGCGCCTCCGATGATCTGGAAGACGGCGTAGGGATAGGCGAAGGCCGAGAAAATCAGGCCGAGTTCGGTGTTCGAGAGACCCAGTTCCGCCCTGATGGCAGGGGCCGCCGTGCCAACGTTGACGCGGTCGACGTAGGTGATGAAGTACATCAAGCAGAGCAGAAACAGCACCATGCCCGGCGCCGTGATGCGTCGTGGTATTGCGATCATGTGGTTTCCTCCTTGGCGCAGGCCGTGCCCGCCGGATCTTGACGTCCGGTCGTTGCCAGCGGCGGATTGGTATTCTGCGGGCGCACCGAACTAGGCGGTGGATCACTGGAAGCTGTGGTGAGACCCCTCGATTCTCAGTGATCTGCTGTCGCGGCCACGCTCAATCGTCGAGGGCCGAGCGCAAGCTCGTCATCGCTGCGAGGACACCCCCGCGCTGGTGCGGGATGTGGGCGGCATGAAGCCCCATCTCGACGCCGGAGAGCGCGCCCATCAGGGTCAGGTCGTTTGTCTCGCCAAGGTGGCCGATGCGGAAAACCTTGTCGGTGAGCTTACCGAGGCCGGCACCGAGGGACATGTCGAACCGGTCAAGCACGACCTTACGGAAGACGTCGGCACCGGTGCCGTCTGGCATCATCAGGGCGGTAAGCACGGGTGAGTACTCGGCCGGCTCCTGGCACAGGACTTCGAGGCCCCAGCCCTGCGCTGCCGCGCGGGTAGCGGCGGCGAGACGCTGGTGGCGGGCGAAGACCTGAGGCAAGCCTTCCTCGCGCAGCATCGCGATGGCCTCACGCAGGCCATAAAGTAGGGTCGTTGCGGGGGTGTAAGGGAAGAAACCGTTCGCGTTGGGCTTCAGCATTTCTGCCCAATCCCAGTAGGACCGCGGCAGGGTGTTTGATCGCGAGGCGGCCAGAGCTTTCTCCGAAACCGCGGTGAAACCTAGGCCAGGGGGGAGCATGAGCCCCTTTTGTGAACAGCTCACCGTGACGTCGATCCCCCACTCGTCGTGGCGCAGATCCGCCGAGCCGAGGCCGGAGATTGAGTCGACGAGGAACAGCGCGGGGTGGCCCGCCCGGTCGATTGCCTTTCGGATCTCAGCGATCCGGCTGGTGACGCCCGTCGAGGTCTCGTTGTGAACTACCATCACCGCCCTGATCGCCTTGGAGCGGTCTTCCGAGAGCTTCGCCTCGACGATCGCGGGATCGGCCCCCCGTCGCCAGTCAGTTGAGACGAACTCCACCTCTACGCCCCACCGGGCCGCCATCTGACGCCAGAGCGTCGCGAACTGGCCTGTCTCGAACATTAGAACCTTGTCGCCCGCGTTGAGCGTGTTGGCGATCGTCGCCTCCCACGCCCCCGTCCCAGAAGACGGGTAGATCACTACGGGCCCATCCGTCTGGAAGACGGCCTTGCATCCTTCCAGGACCTCCTCGCCAAGCTTTTTGAAGTCCGGCCCTCGGTGATCGATCACCGGCATGTTCATGGCTCGCATGACGCGCTCCGGCACTGGGCTCGGACCGGGGATGTGAAGGAAATGTCGTCCGATGCGTGAGCTCATGATGGCCTCCCAGCCGCGCAGAATGTTGCATGCATGATTCGCCGGTGGGTTGGATAATTTGCATTCATTTTTTCGGAGAGCAAGTCCTTTCTGACCCGACTGCCGATAATCGACGGTCCGCACACTCGCTGCTATGTGTGTGCCATGCCACCGACCGCCCTCGATCATGCTTCGGATTGCTCGGCTTCCACGCAGGACGCTCCCGCTACGCCCGTGCCGGCGAAATCGACGCGGGATCGCGCGCAGCTCAGAGCGGAGGCGAGTCTTGCCTCGCTCCATGGAGAGGTGCTGTCGCGCCTGCGGGACTTCATCGTCGAGGGGAGCCTGAGCGACGGCGCCCGCGTGCCCGAGCGTCAGCTCTGCGAGGAGTTCGGTGTCTCGCGCACGCCCCTCCGCGAGGCCTTGAAGGTCCTGGCCTCGGAAGGGCTCATCGACCTTCTTCCGAACCGTGGCGCGCGCGTCCGCCGCCTCAGCGAGCGCGAACTGACCGAGCTGTTTGACGTCATAGGCGGGCTCGAGGCCCTGGCCGGGCGCCTGGCTTGCGAGAAGATCACCGAGGCCGAGTTCGCCGCGATCGAGACCCTGCACCACGAGATGTACGGCTTCTATCTGCGCCGCGATCTCAATGGCTACTTCGCCCGCAACCAGGCAATCCACGAGGCCATCGTCGCCGCTGCCGGGAACGAGGCGCTTCGTGCGACCTATGTCGGCTATGCCGGCCGCATCAAGCGGGCACGCTACTCCGCCAACCTTGACGCGCACCGCGACCGCTGGGGCGAGGCGATGCGCGAGCACGAGGAGATCCTCGATGCCCTCCGCCGCCGTGCCGGACGAGAGCTGAGCGACATCCTGTTCCGACATCTGCGAAACAAGCAGCGTGCCGCAGTCGAGCATGAGGCGCCCGCGGCCGTCGAAGTTTAGGTCGACTAACCAGCGCGCTCCTTCTGCGCGCCTTTTTCGGCTCGTTTTGTCGGCACGAGCTGCTCCTGTTGGTGATCTGCGGCATTAGCGCTCCCGATACCGCAACGTGCCGTGGCATGCGATTGGATGCCAGCGCGCATGAAATCGTCACATAAACAGAATTTTTTGAATGCATTTTGCAAAACGTTGGCGTAGCATCACATCCAGAGAGTGCGGGGCTGAGCGCATCTGCTCAGCTTGGCTCTGGGTTTCGCCGACTCGAAGCCGTTCTAACGCATCCCGTTGGGATCGATGATCCACGCAGACCTTCGGAACTCTCGGCAACGAAAAAAGATCGGGAGGTTTCAAATGTCAATGTATTTCCAAGATCATTCCGGCGCGCTGATTCCAGAGCACGCTACATATATTTTAGAACTGCTGTCATGTTTGCGAGACTGAGATCTCTGACGGTCGATCTGTGATTTTGTGTCAAGCGTATACCGGCAGGTAGGCTTCCACGGGAGCCGAGCAGCCGGGCAAAAGCCGACGTAGTTTGAACCCGAAAAGTGTGCAGGAAGCCTCGATGACCGGCCGATCGCAATCCATGGCTAGATCCAAGGATCTGTCGCGGGCTTTGTCACGCGTGCTCCAGGGCGAGGCGCGCTTCGACGCCTTCACCCGCGGGCGCTACGCCACCGATGCCTCAATCTATCAGATTATGCCGGCCGGCGTGGTGCTGCCGCGCTCGGCGGAGGACATCACCGCGACCTTGCAGGTCGCGGCCGAGTATGGCGTCCCGGTCATCATGCGCGGGGGCGGCACCTCGCAGAACGGTCAGCCGATCGGCTCAGGTCTCGTGATCGACTGCTCGCGCCATTTCAATCGGGTGCTTGACTACGATGCCCAGGCAGGCATCGTCACCGTCGAGCCGGGGCGGGTGCTGGAGCGCCTGAACACACACGTGAAGGGCGACGGCTGGTTCTTCCCCGTCGAGCCCTCGACGGCGACCCGCTGCACCATCGGTGGCATGGCCGGCAACAATTCCTGCGGCGCCCGCTCGCTGCGCTACGGCACGATGCGCGACAACGTGCTCGCCATGCGCGCTCTGCTGCATGACGGCGAGACCTTCGCCTTCTCGCTCATCGGCAACGACGCCACGGGCGTCGCCGGTTCGTCGCGGGTCGAACATATTGCGGCGCGGATGCTGCAACTCGCCCATGACAACCGGGACGAGATCGAGGCGCGCTACCCCAAGGTGCAGCGCCGGGTCGGCGGCTACAATCTCGACGCGCTGGTGACCGACCGGCCCAACCTCGCCCATCTCCTGGTTGGGTCCGAAGGAACACTGGCCGCGACTACGTCGGTGACGCTGAAGCTTTCGCGCCTGCCAAAGCACCGGCTGATGGGCGTCTGCCACTTCCCCTCATTCCGCGCGGCCATGGAGACGACGCAGCACATCGTCGCCCTCGATCCGGTGGCGGTGGAGCTGGTCGACAACAACGTACTGGTGCTGGGGGCCGATATCCCGCTGTTCCGCACCACGCTCGCCGACATCACCCGTGGCAAGCCGAACTGCCTGCTGCTCACGGAATTCGCCGGGGACGACCTCGACGCCCTTAAGCGTGACCTCAAGCGCCTCGACGCCTGCATGGCCGATCACGGCTATCCAGACGCGGTGGTCGAGGTCGTGGAGCCGTCCCGGCAGAAGTCCGTCTGGGAGGTGCGCGAGGCGTGCCTCAACATCATGATGTCGATGAAGGGCGACGCGAAGCCGATCTCGTTCATCGAGGACTGCGCCGTCCCCCTGGAACACCTCGCCGACTACACCGACGCTGTGACCGAGGTCTTCTCGAAGCATGGTACACGGGGCACGTGGTACGCCCACGCCTCGGTGGGCTGCCTGCATGTCCGCCCGATCCTCAACATGAAGGAGGGGGGCGACGTCCGCCGGATGCGAGCGATAGCCGAAGAGACCTCCGAACTCGTCCGCCGCTACAAGGGCTCGTACTCCGGCGAGCACGGTGACGGCATCTCACGCTCGGAATTCGTGGAGCCGTTGTTCGGCGGAACGCTCACCCGCGCCTTCGAGGCAGTGAAGGACGGGTTCGATCCAGAGAACCGGCTCAATCCCGGCAAAATCGTGCGGGCGCCGAAGTTCGACGACCGCAGCCTGTTCCGCTTCAAACCGGATTACGCCGTGACGGCGCCCGCCGAAACGGCCCTCGACTGGTCCGATTGGGGCGGCTTCGGCGCGGCGGTCGAGATGTGCAACAACAACGGCACCTGCCGGAAGCTCGCGGGCGGGGCCATGTGCCCCTCCTACCGGGTGACGAAGGAGGAGCAGCATCTTACGCGCGGCCGAGCGAATTCATTGCGTCTTGCCATCTCGGGTCAGCTCGGGCCCGAGGCTTTCACCAGCCCGGACATGAAGCGGACAATGGACCTCTGCGTGTCCTGCAAGGCCTGCCGCCGGGAATGCCCCACCGGCGTAGACATGGCCAAGCTGAAGGTCGAGTTTCTGCATCATTATCACGCTCGTCATGGGCTGCCGCTGCGAGAAAGGCTGATCGCGGAGCTGCCGCAATACGCCAAGCTCGCGAGTACGGTCGCCCCCCTTCTCAACTTGCGTAATAAGATGCCGTTGCTCGCACAGCTCGCCGAGCGTGTCCTGGGGCTCTCGGCGCGCCGCTCCCTCCCCGAATGGCGTCGGCCTTGGTCCGAGACCGGCGCGCCTGCTTCCGTGTCAGAAGTGTTGGGCGACGGGCTTGATGTTGTCCTGTTCGGGGACACCTTCAATCGCGCCTTCGAGCGCGAAAATCTCGAGGCGGCTGAGCGCGTGCTGCGGGCAGCTGGATACCGGCTGCACCGGGTCGCGTCGCCGGATGGGGGGCGGCCGCCCTGTTGTGGCCGGACTTGGCTCGCCTCAGGCCAGACCGATCAAGCACGTCGAGAGGCGCGTCGAACCCTCGATGCATTGGCACCTTTCGCCGAAGCCGGTGCGCGAATCGTCGGGCTGGAGCCGTCGTGCCTGCTAACCTTCCGCGACGAGTTCCAGTCTCTCGTGCCAAGTCAGGCGGCGAAAACTCTTGCGCGGCAAGCGGTGTTACTTGAGGAGTTGCTTGCCGTCGACCTGCCCCTGGGCCGCGTTAAACTGCGGTTGAAGGATCATGGAGGACAGGTGGCGCATCTACATGGGCATTGCCATCAAAAGTCCTTTGGAGCGATGCCCGCCGTCGAAACGGTTCTGCGCTCCGTGCCCGGACTGGATGTGAGGGTCATCGAGTCGAGCTGCTGCGGGATGGCGGGCGCGTTCGGCTATCGGGCGGACACGCTCGACGTCTCGCTGGCGATGGCGGAATTGTCACTGCTGCCAGCGCTACGAAAGGCGGGTCCAACCGATCTCCTAGTCGCTGACGGCACAAGCTGCCGGCATCAGATCCATGACGGGATTGGGCGCGACGCAGTGCATGTCGCTAGGATCCTTGATGATGCGCTTATGCCATGAGCACACCGCATAGTACGGCGATCCCTGACCCAGCTGGAACGCAATCCAGCATTTGTGCCAAATCTCGTGGATTGCAGCCGATCCGACAGCATCGCCACTTCGCAAGCTCGCATCATAAAGAGGTTGATTCTGGACCGCTCATGGCACCACTGCAATTGCATTGAGCTCTATCAACAGCGGCAGCAGATTTGGCGCGTGAGCCGCGACGCCCTGAGCCCGCCATCGCCGCCGCGTGGATGCCGCTTAAGCTCACGCTCGTGCAGGCCGCCCGCCACGATCGCCCTGCCGCGTCGAGGACCCCGATGGCGATCGACCGCGTTATGCTAGGCGGCGGATACAACACGAGGGGCGCGGACTGATCCAGCGCCAGCCCCCGCCGCCCCAATCGAGGTCGGAGGGCATACCGAGATAGTCATCGGCCTCGCTGTCCAACCCCGCAACCCGGTCCGTCACGGCGTCCCGCGCCGTCAACAACACCGCCGGGGTTCAGTCCCCTGCGGCGGAGGCCGCGCAACACGTCGAGACCTGAGCCATCGGGCAACATCAGGTCGAGCACGACCGCGGAGAACACGCTTGTGACGAGGGCCGCATCCGCGTTCGGGCAGTTGGCGAGGCAGTCAATTGTCGCCCCTCCCAAGCCAAGCCCTGAGGCTGCCGGATAGAATGGGGTCGTCCTCGACGACGAGGATGCGCATGCCTGCCTCCTTGAAGTCCCGTCATCGTCCAAGCTTGGCTTAAGCTTGGCTTAAGTTCCGTTTCCGAACCGAGGCAGACCGAGTTGTTGCGGATCCCGGTGGTCACTCATGCCAAACTTCCTCGCGCGGATCATCCTCGTCGCCGTTGCCTCGACCCTGGCGCTGGCCTGCTCACGAAGCCATGATGCTCAAGCCGGTCACGTGCACGTCATCGCGAAGGCTGACCTTAGAGACCGGTCGTGATCCGGTCGTTTCGGTACGTCGCACCCTCCCTGCTGCTCGCCTCAGCGCTCGAAGCCTGAACGGCTTCACGGGACTCCGACCTGCCAGATACCAGGGTGGGATCGCTGAACAGTCCCGGTGTTTTACGCCAGTACGCCGCGATCACCGATCGAGCCGTTCCCGGTTGCCGCCGTCAACCCGCGAGACCTGAAGGTCCGCAACGTCCGTCACGTCGTCGACAATCCGACCCGGGGATCAACGGCACGATCGTGGTCGATCCGTATCGGCGCCTTCTCTAGCTCGTTCCGGAGGCCGGTCAGGCGATGCATTACGGCGTCGACGTTGGTAAGGCCGGCTTCGAGTTCACCGGCACGGCGACGGTCGCTCGCAAGGCCGCGTGGCCGCGTTGGACACCAACGCCCGACTTGCTTCGGAGCGGAGCGGGCCATGGGCCGGCGGGCGGGGAACGCAACCCGCTGGGCGCGCGGGCCCTCCACCTGAGGATGGCAAGAACACGCTCTATCGTATCCACGGCACCACGGAGCACCGGCGAAGCGGTCTCGTCAGGATGCATCCGCATGCTGAACCAAGACGTGATCAACCTCTATCGGCGCGAGTCGACGTTCTGGGTCCTGGCGAGAGCGCGGCAACGGCGGCCCCTGAAGCTGATGAACCAGGCCTGGAACGTTCGTAAACCGCAACGGGCGACGATCACCTCATGCAAGCGGATTTCTTATCATCGCTGACGAGCTGCACGGACTGCCTTTGTCCGGCCCAAGCTCGTCGCCGAAGGCAAAGACGGTGATCAGACAGCGCCGCGTCAGTCGGGCTTAGCCTTGAGGGCCAGGACGGAACTGGGGCTGTGAATGCGTCACCCCTCCCATTGAGAGATCAAGCTATGAGGCGGAGCGCGCGAAACGATGATCCGGATTACGTCGTCAACGCTCTCGCGGGTCAGCGCAACATCTGGGCACAGGTCGCGTGCACAGGCGCCTTGTTAGTGGCGCTCCTGCTTATCTCCGCTGTTTGCGAACCGTCAGCTGCCTTGGTCACACCCAGCAAAACAATCGATACTCGATGCCGGGCCGCGCATATTTCACATGACGGGCACAAGATCATTTCCGCTCACCAAACCGGCGAACCGAACTGAGTTCGACCCAAGACATCGAGAAGTAGCATGCGAAACTGATGGTTACCATCGGCAGGTCACACGATCTTATATAATTTTATATTTTATTGTTTCGGATGTTGTAAAATCCATTCAAGGGCTGCGTTCGAATCTTTTATGCCCTAAGACCATTTGGGATCCAACCGGAAAGACAACCTGATACAGAAACTCCACAATAGCCTGCTGTGCAGTCATGGCGTGCTTGGCCGCCTAGTCGAGCGCCGACTGTCCAGCGGAGGGCTCGATCTAGCCAAACGTGCCGACATCCATCCGCAGCCTGTCGATGTCGATCAAGATGCCACTCCCGTTTGTTAGGCAACCGGCATCGTCATTGGCGAACTGGCCTCGTGTTAGCACCCAGCGGGTCCGGCCGTCGGTTGAGGTCACTCGGTACTCTGTAAGTAACTGAACCCCCACCTTGGCGCTGCGCCAAACCAGAACGCGAACCTTGTCCCGGTCATCGGGATAGATGGCAGCGATCTAGGCCTCGGAGGCGATGCCGGTTTCGGCCGCTGCCGGATCAACGTTGAACAGCGGCGCTATGAACCCCCCCAACGCGCGCCTGGCCGGTGGTGGCGTTCCACTCTCAACGACCGATGATGGCCTGTTCGTCGAGCGCGCACAGGAACGCTTCATGCCAGGGCTGATCATCAAGGCATCGAGATTTGGGCTTCGGCATCGTCACGCCCGCATTTTGACTGCGTACGCGTTCCCGCGAACGATGTCACCCCACATATTTGCGAGGCACGCGGCACATTAGCGCAACCGAAGCGTGTAGACCGCTATTAGTTGGCGCAGGGAGCGTATTATGAATTCAGCCACGGCTTGGTGTGTGCATGAGCGAAGATGCGATGGGATAGATAATGCGGCCTCAGTGCGTGCCTTCTCTGGATGAGGCTGCCGATAGTGGCGCCTCCGCTCGTCCTGCATCGCTGAACTACATCAAAATTCCGATCCCGAGCACCGCGAATCCTCTCGAAGCATCCGACGGCGGACACATGATCTGGCCGATAACGCCGAGCTGGCTTCTCTCTGCAAAGCTCGAGCGCCAAGCGAGGTGAATGGGCATTCTTTGCCTCACTTCCAAACCTACCCGCGGCGGGCCGACTCGCCTTTGACGCGGGCGAGGTAATCAACGATCACTTTCGCGTCGTCAGGCGTGATTGGCGCCTTGTAAGCAGTGATCATTTTGTCCACGACCTTGTGCCACTCCTCCCAGGAGAGGGCCGGCTGATTCAGGGTGTGGTCGGCGGAGTGACAGGCCACGCAATTGGATGCGATGACCTCAGAGCCGGGGCCTTCGGGGAAGCCAACATCGTCGCCGAACGGCAGGTCGACTTCGGGCTTGGAATGAAGCTCCAGCGGCGCGGCAGCCAATGCCGCCGAAAGCCCTGCGCTGAGACCAGCAAGGGACGCGGCGAGGAGCACCGTGCGTGTGCGTCGGGTCATGGTTCTCTCCTCAAGCCGCGATCAGATCGACGGTCTCGACCTGATTGGCCATGTACCCGCCTGGGTTCCAGACGCGCTGCATCGGCTGCATAACCCGATCGGTGTTGGTGCAACGGGCTGTCACAGTGTGCGCGCCGCGTACTGGCAAGCTGATCGTGGTCTGCCACTGTCGAAAACCGTAGGTGCCTTCATCCCTTCCCAGCACCGTCGGTTGCCAACTCCGGCCGCCGTCGAGCGATAGGTCCACCGCTGCAACGCCGCGGTCGCCCCCAAACGCGATGCCGCGCACGAGCTGCGGCGCCCCCACTGGGACGGTGTCGCCGGACTTGAGGTTGGTCACGAACGAGCGGGGCAGGTTCCTGGTGACCGGAATCATACCGTAGCCCGTCTGCTCGGGCTCGACCGTGTAATTGGGGGTGTCCGGCACACGATAGCTCCGCGTCGTCCACACGCTAGGATCGGAGTGTTCCATCACCTCTATGTTGTTGAGCATCTTGATCCAGTAGACCGCACTCCAGCCGGGGACGATGAGCTTCAGCGGGAAGCCATTCAGCATTGGAAGCTGTTCGCCATTCATCGCAAAGGCCAGCATCACCTCGCCATCGCGGGCGTGATCAAGGCTCAAGGACTTCACGAATTTCGGCGCCTCTGGCAGGATCGGCTCGTCAAGGCCACCGAACAAGACGTGCCCGGCGCCGGCCTTCACGCCTGCACGGTCGAGCACATCCTTGAGGCGCACGCCGGTGTAAAGGCCGTTGCTCATCGAGCCGTTCGCCCATTGGGCGCCGGCGGTCCGCGGTCTGGCGTAGAGGCGCGAATTTCCGGCGCACTGGCTGACCGCCGCGATCTCAAAGCGTGGCAGATCGTGCATCAACTCGTGAAGCGACAGTGATTGTGGCCGCTCAACCAACCCATGGATCTTGAGAGCGAACGTGTTGATGTCGACGCTCGTCGGGAAGGTCGCCCAATGCCAACTGACGAAGTGCTGATTGTTCGGCGTGAACACGCCCTGGTCGAAGACGTCGAAGGGCGTCTCCAGCCACGGTGGCCGCGTACGCTGGACGATCATGCGTCCCTTCTCAGGGTAGGTGGTCGTCATGGGCCGGGTGCTGGGACCACCTGGCACGTGGAAGTCGATCGTCTCGCCTGAGGCCTGGCGGGTGAGCAGGCCGAGTCCACCCATGGCCGCTGCCGACAACAGGCCACGGCGACTCAGGGCCGATGACGAAGGGGTACTTTTCCGCATCACGTCGATGTCCCACTCAGCCAACGCCTAGGCGGTCGGCTGCGGGCATTCGAACCTCTCAGCTTAAGCCAACCTTAAGCGCGCCGGGTCCGCCCCTAGCGAATAGACATTCCTTACCGCCGCACGCGCTCTCATGTGGCGCCCCGTCAGGGTTGAGCATCATAACGTTGCCCGGCGATGAGGTCGGGAGTGCCCGTTCCAGGCTTGAGCGGTTACCTCCCGCTCGCAGGAGCTCGTTCCAGCCGCCTAGGCGGCCGCGAGTTCCACCTCCAACCCCGAGCGATCTTGACGATTGCGGAATCGCAACTTGGCACCGCTCCGTCGGGCCGCCATTTCCGAGATTGCCAGTCCGAGCCCGCTACCGGATGCGCTCTTGTGGCGACCGCGGTAGAAGCGCGTCGTCACGTGCGGCATCTCCTCCTCAGGTATCCCTGGCCCTTCGTCCCTGATGAAGAAGGCAGTGCCGCCGGGCCCCACGCCCCACTCGACCGTGCCGGTGGTCATGTGATGAATGGCGTTCTCATGCAGGTTCCGGATCGCGAGCCGTAGACTCTCTGGATCGCCACGCATCTTGAAGCCGCGAAGGCGTGGATCGATGATCGTCCGGATGCCTTCCGAGACACGCATGCCTTGCACCGTCTCGGCGATCAAGACACCCACATCGACCTCGGTGAGGGGCCCGCCATCCAACTCGGCATCGAGACGAGCGGCATCGAGCAGTTGGCGCACGAGACGAGTGGTCTGGTCCACAGCCGTCAGGATCTGTCGCAGCGCCGCCTTCGCGACACTGGGATCCGGGGTAGCCATCGCAACCTGCGCCTGGGTCTTCAGCCCTGCCAATGGCGTCCGTAACTCGTGCGCAGCGAAAGCCGTAACCGTTCGCTCGTGCCGCCGTGCGATTTCAACCTTGAGGAACAGTGCGTTCAGGGCAGTTGCGAGAGGGCGTACCTCAGTTGGGGCACGGCCGGCATCGATGGCGCGCATATCGTCTGCATCGCGGGCTTCCAAGTCACGGGTCATACGCCGAAGCGGGCGCAGGCCACGGCCGAGGCTGACCCAGATCAGTATGCCCAGCAGCGGAACTACGAAAAGGACCGGGGTCAGAAAGCTTCTCACGAGGTCGGTGACCAAGCGTTCCCGCAAGCCGACTCGATCGCCAACTAGGACGCGAATGCCTTTATCCGGATCCTCAACCGTGAAGACACGCCAGATATCGCCGTTGACCTCGCGCTCGGAGAAGCCCGAGGACGCGTCCGACATGCGGTGCTCCGGGGCCTCGCTCGACCGGGCCAGCATGCTCCCCGACAGCGACCAGATCTGGCAGGCGATCTGACGTTGGTATCCTGTCGGAGACGCAAGCGTAGCGGGCATTCGGGAAGTTGAGTCTTTGTCGACCTTGTCCACGACCGACACGACCATGCGGGCCGCTTCCTGAAGCTGGGTGTCGACGAAGTGCTCCACCTCCCACTTTGAGCTTAAGTAGATCCACGCGACCGCGCTCAACCAGATCAGGCCGGTTGCGACGAGTAGGATGGCGAATAGCCTGACCCGAAGCGACCTCATGCGACGGCTCTCATCCGGTAGCCGAGACCGCGGACCGTCTCAATCGTGTGCTTGCCGATCTTGGCGCGCAGGTTGTGGATGTGAACCTCCACGGTATTGCTCTCAACTTCCTCCTGCCAGCCGTAGAGCCGCGCCTCTAACTCAGCCTTCGAGCGCAGGACATGCGGACGCTCCATCAGAGTGATGAGCACCATGAACTCGCGTCGTGAGACCGTGACGGGTCTATCATCGACCGAAACGGTCTGCGTGCCGGGATCAAGCCGAATGTCCCCATGAGTCAGCATGGCCGAGGCTCGGCCGACGGCGCGGCGAACGACGGCACGAATCCGGGCGGAGAGTTCGTCGAGATCAAACGGCTTGCCGAGATAGTCGTCCGCGCCGCCATCGAGCCCCTCGACTCGGTCAACGATGGCGTCACGCGCCGTCAGAAGCACGACCGGCGTCAGGTTGCCTCGGGCGCGCAGCGTGCGCAGGACGTCCAGGCCCGATCCGTCCGGCAGCATGAGATCCAAGACGATTGCGGAGAACTCTGTCGTGCGCAGCGCGCAGGCTGCATCCTCGCAGGTCCCGACACAATCCACGGTGGCACCGGATAGGCCGAGACCGACCCTTAGGCCATCGGACAGGATCGGATCGTCCTCGACCACAAGTAAGCGCACAACTGTCTCCTTGGCTGCCCAGCACCCTACGGTGCTGCCTTAAGCTTGGCTTAAGCTGCGTCTCGGACTGGCCGTACCCTGTTCCGGAAGCCGAACGCGTCGCCGATCATGCCGAATTTCACTCATACATCCGATGTGTCCTGCGGTGAACGAGGCTCAGGATCCGACGTGATTAGAAGGATTCCCGAAACGAGTGGACCTGCTCACGGCAGGAGGACAGATCCATGTGGAGGTTCGCGCAGGGCGCGGAGCATGGTTCGGATCGCATCGTGGCTCGCCATTGCCTCGGCACTCGGCGCTTGCACAGCCTCGATGGGGCCTCAGCCCCAGGTCGGGGCGATGGGCCCTCGGTTCAGCCCGGACGTACTCCGGCGGTATGCGGCCCTGAGCGACGAACCGTTCCCGGTTCCCGCGATCGATCCGAAAGACCTGAAAGCTCCCTACATCCGGCGTGTTGTAGATTACGCCACCCAGGAGCAGCCCGGCACTCTCATCGTCGATCCCTATCACCGTTACCTCTACCTCGTCATGGAGGAGGGCAAGGCGATGCGTTACGGGGTCGGCGTCGGCAAGGCCGGAATGGAGTTCACCGGCTCCGCGGTCGTCGGACGCAAGGCGGCGTGGCCGCGCTGGACGCCGACGCCTGACATGTTGCGGCGTGAGCCTGAACGGAATGGCCAGTGGGCCGGCGGCATGGCCGGAGGCGAGGGCAACCCGTTGGGCGCGCGCGCGCTGTACCTGTTCAGAGAAGGCCGGGACACGCTGTACCGCATCCACGGCACGGTCGAGCCTTGGAGCATCGGAGAGGCGGTGTCGTCGGGATGCATCCGCATGCTGAACCAGGACATCATCGACCTGCACCGTCGCGTCCCAGTCGGTACCCGGGTCGTAGTCCTCGGCGTCCAAGGCCCCGTGGCGGCTCAGCAAACATGGACCGAGCCGCACGATGCAGTGTCTAATGGCATCAGCGAGATAGACAGAGAAACCTACGTCGCTCGCAGACAGCCACCGGCATAGCGGTTTTGCCAAGCAGATGTCGCTGTTCCAGCCTCCGGCGAGAAACTCGGACATCTCATGTATCGAGCGGCAGCAGAATCTATCAGCGCCGAGTGTCGGGCTTTGCGTTTCTAATGGTGGGCGGCCGGCCTTCGGCACGAGCGAGGTTGCGCCCCGTCAACCTCCTGTGTGGATGGCTCCCGCGCTACAGGGGAATCTGTGACGGTTCGCCGTTTCGCCCGGTGCCGTCTTGTGTCCGGCCTGTTAGCGCGGTGATCGACCGCTGGCCTTGATGGTTTCTGCGGATGATGTCCCATTCCGCTTCGCGGGCTTCAACGCCCTGGACAGTTTAGCGGGTTGTCCCCCCAGGCGCCTGACCGGTGGAGTGCCATCGCTTCACTGGGATCTCGCAACCTTCTTCGCGCGGCACCGCGTTGATTGGTGAGCTCCTCCTCAGGCAGCGGCGGTGCCGAGCGCGGGCGTCCGGTAACTCTGGCTCGCACCATGCACGTCCCATCGGTCAACGCCGATGATCGCGCTGCCGTGGCCTCGCTGTTTGATGCCGTGCAGGCGTGAACCAGCGTGGACCTCGCCTATGTCGATGAGGGCTACACAGGTGAGCGCGCGGCGGAAGCAGCAGCCGATCACGGCGTCGCCTTGGATGGCGTGAAGCTGCCCGAGACCAAGCGCGGCTTCGTGCTGTTGCCGCTACGCTGGGTGGTCGAGCGTGCTTTTACCCGCAATGGCCGCCTCCGCCGCCTGGCCCGCGACTACAAACGCCTGCCCGCCACCTTAGGTTCGCGAGGTAGATCTTGCGCTCGCCTGACGAACGCCACCCGCCGACCAGCCAGCCCTCGGCCCCGGGCAGGTGCCAATTGTTGGCCCAGACCGCCCCATCCCCGATCCGCACCCGGGTCACGGCAAAGCGCGCCGACAGCGCCCTCTTCGTGCCGAATCGCCACGTCACACGCCTCCAGGGCCGTGCGGCCAGAACCGCCTCGGCCTCGCGCGGCTCCTCGTCCGGCACGGGCCTGCGCGCCCGACCCTCGGGCGCGACGAGCTGCACGACTGGGTCGTGGACTCTCTGGTTCATGTCAGTACCGACCGACTAGAGCTATTCCCGGTCAGGTAGCGACGGCCAAGTCGTCCTCGTAGCCGGCTGCGGTGATGTAGTTGCGGCACTCCTGCGGCGTGAAGCGCGTGAAGGCCTGAGGGATCGCCGCCCAGAGATCCGGGATCGTGCGAGCGGCCGCGCTGCGCAGCAGCGCCTTCAGCTTTGCGAAGGCCTGTTCAATCGGGTTGAAATCAGGGCTGTAGGACGGAAGGTAGAGCAGCCGCGCTCCTGCGGCCTCGATCGCATCCTGCACGCCGGCGACCTTGTGGGCTGGCAGGTTGTCCATGATGACGATGTCGCCCGGCTGCAGCACCGGGATCAGGGTCTCGGTGACATAGCTGCAAAAGCGCGTGCCATTCGTGGGACCGTCCAGCAGCGCGGTCGCGCACAGCCCGCTCGTGCGCAGGGCGGCGGTGATGGTCGTGGTTTTGTAGTGGCCAAACGGGGCGGCAAGCCGGCAGCGCTCGCCGCGTGAGGCCCAGCCGTAGCGCCGGGCCATGTTGGTGGCGGCCGCTGTCTCGTCCAGGAACACCAGCCGGTCCGGATCGAGCTCGGGTTGTGCCTCAAACCACGCCTCGCGGGCCGCTCTTACGTCTTCACGCTCCTGCTCAGCTGCGAACGTCGCCCCCTTTTCCAGGTGATCGCGTGTCGCTGGAAGAAGCGTGACAGGCCGCTTGTGCTGGTCTGGACGCCCTGCTCAGCCAGTCGGTCGTGCAGCTCGCGCAGGAAGAGACGCGGCTCCTGCTCGGAGGTCGCCAGGATCAGTGCGGCATGCGCCTCGATGCGCTGCGAGGTGTGATCGCCGCCCATCGGCTTGGGCGCGACATGGCCCTCTTGGTGCGAGCGCTGCGACCAGCGGCTGGCGCTCGACACGCTGACCCCAAAGCGAGCTGCGGCTCGGTGGCACGAGGCCCCTGCCGCCACAGCAGCCACGACACGCTCGCGTAAGTCGACGGACAAGGATGAAGGCATGGGCATGCTCCTACACCCGTCAACGCGCCAGCCGCTAACCCGTCGCAATCCGCCCGGGACCGGCTCTAGCACAGGCCACGCGCGTCGAGGCCATGGCGGAAGACGGCGCTCGTGCCATAGCCCGCGTCGGCGGGTACGACGCCGAAGCGCACACCCGCCGCTTACAGGCGATCGAGTTCGGCTTGAGCGATCTCACCTCTGCTACGCGGCGCGATCACCACGTCGCGCACGCCGGCCATCGCGCACCGCTCCGGCTCGGTCACTCACACGTCGGTCAGGAACAAGCGCAGCCCGACAGCAACCGGCACCTCACCCTGCGCCAAGGTGAGGGAGACGAGCGATTGGCAGTTGGCCTCCTTGCCTAGCGCCTCGCGGTACTGGCGCGCGACACCCCGAGCGCGGGCCCTTCTTCGGCGGCGCCGTGCCGTCAATCACGAGGCCGGCGTCGGACCCGCCCACCAGCCGATCCGCTGTGCGGGCCAGTTCGGCCCAGAGCTGTGCGTCGTCCCAGGCCAAGCTGGCGTGGAAGTGCTGGAGCTGATCGTGCCCGGAGAGGCCGATGCGGGCCGCCATCGGCTGCAAGCTTTTGAGATCTCCGGAGCCGAGAAGGCCGCGCAGGCATAGCGGCGCCCAGCATCGGCGAGTCTTGTGCTCCATGGCGGAGAGGAACGGCGTCGGTCATGTATCGAGACCTGGATCGAACGAAGCCTGTGACATCGTCGCCTCCCGGTGCGACCGCAACGGAAGGAATAACGCACCGGCGGCACCAGAGTGCCCCGATAACTCTAGCCAGCTGCCTTAGCGTCGAGTGCTGCTGCTGTATAATTGCTAAATCCAGATACAGTGCCTTGCTCCTTCGTATCGACTGCCTGGCTTTTCTGGGTCAGCAATTATTCAGCTATTTAGCCCTGCGCCTCCTTCGCCAGCTCGTCCCAAGCCTCCCAGGTATCAATCCGCTGTCCATAAATTTGTCGGATAATTGGGAGCACGTTTCCTAGCATTAACCTCAACGGCGGCTGCTCACAATCAACTATCTTTAGTATGGCCTTCGCAGTCACCTCAGGGTTTCCGAAAAATTCAGGGGCCAGCATTTCCGCTAGTTTTTGACGATGTTCGTCATAGACAGGATTTTGCGTGGACTGACGAGCAGATGCGGCAAAACCTGTCCGGTAAGCTCCCGGCTCAATTATGGTAATTTTGATCCCTAAAGACGCAACCTCTTGCGAGAGAGCTTCGGCAATCGCCTCGACCGCGAACTTAGTTGCGGAATAGATACCTGTCGTCGCTAGAGATACGAGTCCGCCGCCACTCGATACCGGCAGTATATGCCCACTGCCTTGTGCCCTGAGGTGAGGCAGCACCGCCTGGAGGAGATTCAGTGTCCCAAAAACATTAGTTTCAAAATTCGCTCGCGCCTCATCGATGGAAACTTCCTCGATTGCGCCCATCTGCCCATAGCCAGCATTGCTTATCACTACGTCAAGCCGGCCAAGCTTGTGTCGTACTTGTTCTATCGCGTCGAAAACTGCTGCACGCTCTGTGACGTCGAGCTTAAACGCCAGCAGCCGGTCTCCGTATCGCTCCTGCAAACCTCCGAGATCACCGATGTCCCGAGCCGTTGCGGCCACCTTGTCACCACGATCGAGCGCTGCCTTAGCCCAGATGTGTCCAAAGCCACGTCCCGCACCTGTGATAAGCCAGTTCTTCTGCGACACTTATCTACTCCATCTTGCCTCGGAAGCCCCCCAAAAATCACATCTAGATTTCTGGATAGCGGCCATTCATCAAGGTCTTTTGCTTATACGCTGTCGTGTGCCGACCGGTTACACTCCTTGCCCCACGCGTCTGAGAACCCGTCCGATAAGGGTCTGAGGCGGGGTTGAGTGGCCGGGATGGCGATGGCTCCAGGCGGGTGCTGAAGCCTGACCTGGACCTGCCATGTGGACCCCGACCACCCGGCGGCAGCATAGCCGCGCGGGCCTTCGCTATGAAACTGACCTGACCGATGCCGAGTGGGCGGTGATCAAGCCGCTGATGCCGAGGCCTGAGCCGCGCGGGCGGCCTCCGGTCTGGACGACGCGGGAGATCCTAAACGCGATCTTCTACGTTCTGCGCGGCGGTATCGCATGGCGGCTGATCCCCAAGGATCTACCGCCGCGTTCGACCACGTTCGGCTACTTCAGCCGCTGGCGCGACACAGGGCTGTTCGGCCGGATCAACCACCACCTCGTCATG
>NZ_FNVI01000063.1:0-6218 GCF_900107945.1 Methylobacterium sp. 190mf
TCAGCGGCACCCCGCCGATCTACCCTCCCTTGGACGAGCCGTTCGGCTCGATCTCACCGTCCGGCGTCTGCGCTGCCTCAACCCCTCCTGTCCCCGACGGACATTCTGCCTTCCTGCCCCTTCTCTCCTGGCTCCGCACGCCCGACGAACCCGACGCCTCGCCAAGGCCCAGCAGCGCGTCGGATTGGCCATCAACGCTCGAGCCGGTGCGCGCCTGCTGGCAAATCTCTCCATGCCGGCGAGCGCCTCGACGCTGCTGCGCCTCATGCACGCCGCGCCCCTGCCGCGCGTTGCACGAGTGCGGGCAATCGGTGTCGACGACTGGGCCTGGCGGCGCGGGCGCGCCTGGGGCACGCTCGTCGTCGACCTCGACCATCATCGTGCCATCGATCTTCTGCCCGACCGCAACTCGGCGACCTTCGAGGCTTGGCTAGCGTCGCACACCGATCTGGAGATCGTCGCACGGGATCGGTCGACAGGCTACGCGCGTGCGGCCCAGGCCGTCGTCCCGCGTGCCCAGCAAGTCGCGGATCGCTGGCACCTCCTTCTGAACGCGCGCCAGATGCTGGAACGCTGGTTGGTCGGCGCTCATGCCCGCCTGCGCGCCCTTCCCGTCCCCTCCGGCGCGGCGGCTCCCGTTCCCAATTACGCCCGCGACCACGCTTTCCCGCGCAGCCGCACAGATCAAGCTGCCGCGCAGGAGGCACAACGTTGGAGGGCCGTGCGTCATGCACAGGTGCAGCGCCGCCGCGCGGCCGGCGAGTCGATCATGGAAATCGCGCGCGATCCCTCTGGCACCGGCAACAGTGCGGCGCTACGCCTCCATGGAGAGGCCCCCGGAACGCGGCGAACGGCGGATTGGACCAAGCCAGCTCGACCCCTGGTTGGCCTATCTCGAGCGCCGCCGTGCCGAGGGCTGCGAGAACGGATTGCAGCTCCTGCGAGAGCTGCGCGAGCGCGGTTACGCGGGCGGCTCGCGGCAGGTGCACAAATGGCTGCAGAGCCGACGGACGAAGGTCGCGATCACCACGCCGCGACGCTGGCGTGACGCCGTTCCCGGCATGACGGCCCCCGGCTCGGTCGAGCTGCCGGCGCGGCGCGAGCAACTGCCGGGATCGAAGGTCCTCGCCTGGATCATGACGACGGCACCGGACCGGCTGAGCCCGGCCGATAGCGCGCTTCTCGCGCGCATCGTGCAGGATCCAGACGCGGCCACGCTACACGGGCTGGTCCAGCGCTTCGTCGGGTTCGTACGCGAGGCCGGGAGGAAGGGGAACGGATCGTCCGCCCATGGCATCCGACGTCTGGCGGCGTTCGAGGCTTGGATCGTCGAGGCGAAGGCGAGCGGCATCCGCGTCGCGCAGACGTTCGCCAGCGGGCTCGTCGTTGATGCGGCCGCGGTCAGGGCGGCGTTGACGATGCCGTGGAGCAACGCTCAGTCCGAGGGCCAGATTACGAAACTGAAGCTGATCAAGCGACTGATGTACGGCCGGGCCGGCTTCGAACTCCTACGCCGTCGCGTGCTTCTGGCTCCTTGACTTACACGAAATGACGAAGAGCCACTTTTGCGGAGCAAGTCCACTTTCGGAGGATCCCATTATAATGACGTGGTTAGCCGCGCGCGGGCATCGTCCATCACCCGCGTCAGGGACAGGTCCCAGTCGACGTGCGGCTGCCAGCCGGTTGCGGCGTGGAGACGGCCGGCATCGCCGGCGGCCAGCGGGATCTCGGCCGGCCGCACCCGCTCGGGCGTGACGCGGATCTCGAAGGGCACCCGCGCGCGGGCGCGCAAGTCTTCGAGCACGCTCGCGATGGTCCGAGGATGGCCCGAGCTGATGTTGAACACGCTCCCGTCCGCCAGGGAGTCCGCTCGACCGATCAAATCGGCATAGGCGCTCGCTACGTCCGCCACATCGAGGAAGTCGCGGTACGAGGAGAGATTGCCAACTTCCAGGCAGGGTGGCATCAGCCCAGCCTCGATCCGGGCGATCTGCCCTGCGAAGGAGGCCACGACGAAGCGCTCGTCCTGGCCCGGGCCAATGTGGTTGAACGGCCGCAGCACGACGAGCTTCACGCCGATCCGGGGCAGCAGGTCGCGCAGCAGCTGCTCGCCGACCCATTTCGAGCGGGCGTAGGTGTTGCGCGGCAGGGGCTCGACCGCCTCGCTCAGGGCGTGGCCTGCCAAGAAGGCGCTGCCGTAGACCTCACCGGTGCTCACGAAGAAGAACGTGCAGCCCGGCACCGCCTCAACGGCCGCGACGAGGTTCATCAGGCCGTTGACGTTCACCCGCCAGGTCTGCACCGGCCCGCTGGCGGAATCCGCCACCGAGGCGAGGCCCGCGAGATGCAGGATCGCGGTGGGCCGGAAGCGCGCCACGAAGCCGCTGAGCGCGGTCTCATCGAGGAGGTCGACGGTCTCGTAGGTGACGCCCTCCGGCAGGGCCGGTGCCGCGCCCCGCCCGATTCCGGCCACGCGGTCGCCCGCCCTCGCTAGGAGCGGCAGGACGTGCCCGCCGACGAAGCCGGCCGCACCTGTAACGAGAATGCGTATCATCTCTGAATCATTCTTTGCCGGGAACCCGACGACGCGCAAACAACTCGTTGAGAGCGCGAGCTTTTCGACTACTTGAAGTCACTCAGCTGCGGCGCTCGCACGCGATTCAAGTTTGCACCTGATGATATCTGCGATCCTATCAGCGTTCTCTGAGCTCTGATCCAATAGGGTTCGCCAATCAGCTCTCATATCATTCCCATGAGGACTTACCACGTGGTCTTCACAATAATAGTCTCGCTCACGCCTGAATTTATAAGGTGAATGCCAAACTTCTGCCGAGCCAAAATGCTCAGGATTGCCACTTAGACCAACCGCGGTAATGTCCTTACCAAAGAAGCTCGGGTTATGTATCAGAAGGTCTGCGGCGCGCGTAACCGCGACAAGCCAACCGTAATAGTCAGCAAACCCACCGACACTTTTGGGGGTGCCCCCGATTACAGGGTAAAACCCCAGATCAGCAAATACAACTAAGACGCCTTCATTTCTCATTCTCGCGAATACGCCGCGGTCAACACCGGCGGAAACACCACGCGGGAAATAATCTAGGCTAAGATAAATATCTCCAGGTGCGACATCGACGATCGCCTCGTTGCCAAGACATCCCGGCGCCTCTAGAGCAAGAAGTCTCTCCGTGAGGCGATTAGCAGAGCGAAAGACAATTTCTTCGCCCATTTTATCCATATAAATAAGCTCAGCACGATGAGCAACTTTTGGTGCGCGAATGAATTCTAGAGCAGTCTTGCAGACAATCTCATCCAGGTTCCCTTCACGATATCGGCGAGCAAGTTCTGAAACGTCTATCAACAACCTGGGCAAGCCGCCTTTTCTAAAGTTCAAAGCGGCTGCTCTCGCAGCGAAATTGACCAGCTGATCTCTGTTTTTTTCTCCCGCGATTCGAGCTAAGATCTGACGCCCGACCTTCGAAAATTTTGCTACATCCCCGGTTTCATAGATATTCTCAACAAAGTCGACGTAGTGCTCGCAAACTTGGAATGGCGCATGACAGGTGGACACGTGTTGTCGGGCGGTGCGTCCCATTTCGGCGCGCAGTGCCGAATCACTAACCATTTTGTTTAGCGCACTCGCAATGTTATCCTCGTCGGTACTTGCGGGCAATTTCATCAAGCAACTATCGGGGTACTCCCGTAACGGGCCCTCCTCATTGACTATGGTAGGGAGACCATACGCCATGCAGTCGAGCACAGCTCCTGACGTTTCCCCACGCGTGCGTGTCCTAAGTTGAAGTGCAAGATCCGCTGCCCCAAGGTATTGTTCGTACGCTAGTTCGTCTACAAACCCAGTGATGATAATCTTGTTTACTGAACGATCTATTATTTTCTTTAGTTCATTGACATAAAGGCCATCGGGCGCGGGTCCAACAAAATAGAGACTGAGTTTGCGTCCCGTTGCGTTAATTAGATTGAAAGCCTTGGCCGCCTCATGATTCAATTTCGTTGAACCAATCATTCCAAATGAGCAAATTAAGATTTCGTCATCATCAATACCAAGCTCCTTTCTTGCCTTCTCTCGATCGATGTGAACATTCCTGCGCAGATGTGGAATTCGGACGACCTCGCTTTGATTGGCGCCAGAAGCGAGCAGGGCATTCCGAGAAAAATCTGAATGGACTATAATCCCCATCGCGTAATCGACAATCTCTTTGTTCATGGGATATTTCCACAACGCGGCTTCATACCCATTTTCCGATAAATAGTGCAGGGCTGATACACCGTGTGAGTAAGCTAAGGTCTGTTCAAAAACTGCCGAGCTTGTCCTATTCAACCATAGCATCAAACCGCTCAGAAATAGATCATGCAAAACAACGATTCCAGGATAGTCCCTGATTAACGCTAGCATATGCGCATGATATTCCGAGTTTCCGACCTGATAAATTACTCGGTCGTACAACAGGAAATGTTCTTTGAAATGTTCGACGGAATAAATCGGAAACAAATCAGTAAGTGACGAGTTTTCGATTTTGTCCTGACAAGAAATCAAGTGAATGTTATAGTGTTGCTCAAGCCCAGCAGCCAATTCTTTGCTGTAATTTGAGATTCCACTCTGAAGTGGTGGGAACGGGCTTATTAAGGCAAGTGTTTTCTGCATAGAAGATTTTGGTTCATTCGCAGTGGGAGCATTGATTCCCTCATGAAAGCGCTCTATCGCTTTGATTGTCGATTGCGCGACGAGTTGCCAGCTAAATCTGCCCGCTCGTCTACGTGAATTTTCTCGGAGGCGGCTTACAAATTGCTCGTCGACGGTGGCCTCGAGCATTTTTGCGGAGATGGATGCAATATTATTTGGATCAAATGTGCTTTCAATGTTGGCCACGATCTCAGGCATGCTGCTTGTGTTGCTGCAGATCACGGGCGCTCCGCAGCGCATCGCTTCAAGTACAGGAAGGCCAAATCCCTCGTATATAGACGGAAAAACGAATAGAGAGCAGATGTTATAAAGATCAATAAGGTCTTCGTCTGAGATATAACCCGTAAATTGGACTTCGTCGGCTTCCAACCCGCAAGAAAGTGCCTGGTTAAGATACTCTTCCCTGGCAAGATCTGTGATCGAACAGACTATCACTAACTGTCTAATGCATCTAACGTCGATCGGAAGTTGGGCATACGCCTTGATTAGCCCAGTGATATTTTTTCTGAAATCATTACCGCCTTGATAAAGGATAAATTCCTTTGATATGTCATATCTTTGGCGCAAGCAGGTGATACGCGCCTGATCGACGCACCGTTCTGCAAACATTTCATCTGAAGCCGACGATATACACACAACGGTCTGTGGGTCGCGATTCAGATAAGTTATGGCGTCCGACCTGGAAGATTCTGAGATCGCAAGTAAAAGATCGGCTCGCTTGAGTGATGTAAGTTTTTGATGATAAAAAGCGCGAACTTGGTCGTTTGATAAATATATATCAGAAAATATCAGAGGGATAAGATCGTAAAATACTACACTCGTAGGGATGCGATGAAAGGCGGAATTAGCTGATACTATAGCATCTTCGTTGAAGCCCTCAAATAAACTGCAAATGATAATATGATCTGGGCGCAAGTCGTCGATTAAAGACTCACGAATGACTGTCATCACCCGTTGCTTCGATCCATTGTGGTCGGAGATAAATGAAGCTGATTCGGGTATGTTAAGAAGGATTATGTTAGATTCGGGAAGAATTTGCGATAGTTCGAGCTTTATCTTCGCAGTTGTCCTCTCAAATCTATTGTTTAATAGGACATAAAATTCATGTTGTCTCGATTCTTTCAATAGATGTGTGACAAGCGCCGCCGAATATCGTCCGATTCCTCGGGTTGAGCTGCTCTCAGTTTGTGCTGCTTGAAGATCGATGAGAATACGCATATTGTTCGACCGATGTTTATGGCAGATTGTTCTGAGCAGAATTCAGGGTAAGGTATCGCCTGAAACGTGCGGTATCTCCGATAATGGGCCGAGGTTCGGCGAAACCGTCGTGCTTCAGTTTAAGTTGCAGATGAGGAACATTCCAATCCTCAATTTCTGCGTTGGGAAACCTTCCCTCCGCATGACCGGCGCGGACGAAGTGATCTCGGGCGTCCATGCCGGCGGCGGCGACATCCGGGTACCGATTGAGATACCACGTCGGATCGATCTGCTCGGCCAAGCGGTGTAGCCGTTCAGCTTC
>NZ_FNVI01000015.1:0-183065 GCF_900107945.1 Methylobacterium sp. 190mf
ATCACCAAGGGCTCGGCGCTGATGGCGCTCGAGGACAAGGAGCCGAAGATCGGCAAGGAGGCGGTCCTGGCGCTGATGGCGACCGTGGACAGCTACATCCCGCAGCCGGAGCGTCCGATCGACATGCCGTTCCTGATGCCGATCGAGGACGTGTTCTCGATCTCGGGCCGCGGCACGGTGGTGACGGGTCGCGTCGAGCGCGGCATCGTGAAGGTGGGCGAGGAAGTCGAGATCGTCGGCATCCCGGCGACCACCAAGACGACGGTGACGGGCGTGGAGATGTTCCGCAAGCTGCTCGACCAGGGGCAGGCGGGCGACAACGTCGGCGTGCTGCTGCGCGGCACGAAGCGCGAGGACGTGGAGCGCGGCCAGGTCGTGTGCAAGCCGGGTTCGGTGAAGCCGCACTCGAAGTTCAAGGCCGAGGCGTACATCCTGACCAAGGAGGAGGGCGGCCGCCACACGCCGTTCTTCACCAACTACCGGCCGCAGTTCTACTTCCGGACCACGGACGTGACCGGGATCTGCACGCTGCCGGAGGGCACCGAGATGGTGATGCCGGGCGACAACGTGACCATGGACGTGGCGCTGATCGTGCCGGTGGCCATGGAGGAGAAGCTGCGCTTCGCCATCCGCGAGGGCGGCCGCACCGTCGGCGCCGGCGTCGTCGCCGCCATCAACGACTGAGCTCGAGCAAGCATCCTTAGCAGGGCGCGGCGGGGTGAAGGCCTCGCGTACCCCGCCGTCCCTCTCAAGGTTCCAGGATCATGAACGGTCAGAACATCCGCATTCGCCTCAAGGCGTTCGATCACCGCATCCTCGATGCGTCGACCAAGGAGATTGTCTCCACGGCCAAGCGTACGGGCGCGACCATCCGCGGCCCGATCCCGCTCCCGACGCACATCGCCAAGTTCACCGTGAACCGCTCGCCCCACATCGACAAGAAGTCGCGCGAGCAGTTCGAGATGCGCACGCACAAGCGGGTGCTCGATATCGTCGATCCGACGCCTCAGACCGTGGACGCGCTGATGAAGCTCGACCTCGCCGCTGGCGTGGACGTGGAGATCAAGCTCTGAGTCCGCTGAGGACTTAGAGCTTACCGTTTCATCGCGCGAGGGAGAGAACCTATGCGCTCAGGCGTCATCGCACAGAAGGTCGGCATGACCCGCGTCTTCACGGACGCGGGGGAGCATGTCCCCGTCACCGTGCTCAAGATCGATCAGTGCCAGGTGGTTGCCCACCGCACCGTCGAGAAGAACGGCTACGTTGCGCTGCAGGTCGGCGTTGGCAAGGCCAAGGTCAAGAACGTCTCGGCCGCCGAGCGGGGTCGCTTCGCGGTCGCCAAGGTCGAGCCGAAGAAGAAGCTCGCCGAGTTCCGCGTGTCCGAGGACGCGCTGATCCCGGTCGGCGCCGAGATCACCGCGGACCACTTCATCCCCGGCCAGTTCGTGGATGTCACCGGCACCACGACCGGTAAGGGCTTCGCCGGCGGTATCAAGCGCTGGAACTTCGGCGGCCTGCGCGCCACCCACGGCGTGTCGATCTCGCACCGCTCGATCGGTTCGACCGGCGGCCGCCAGGACCCGGGCAAGACCTTCAAGAACAAGAAGATGCCGGGTCACCTCGGCGTCGAGCGGGTCACCACCCAGAACCTGCGCGTCGTGCGCACCGATCCCGAGCGCGGCCTGATCTTGGTCGAGGGCGCGGTCCCGGGCGTCGCCGGCGGCTGGATCCAGATCCGCGACGCGGTGAAGCGCAAGCTCCCCGCCGACGTTCCGCTGCCGGGCAAGTTCCGCGAGAACGGCGCCTCCGCCCCGGCGACCGAGGCCCCTGCGGCTGAGGAGACCGCGTGATGAAGCTCGATATCAAAACCCTCGACGGTGCCGGCGCCGGCTCGGTCGAGCTGAACGAAGAGATCTTCGGCCTGGAGCCGCGCGCCGACCTGCTGCAACGCATGGTCCGCTGGCAGCTCGCCAAGCGGCGCGCCGGTACCCACGCCGTGCAGAACCGCTCGGACGTGAACCGGACCCGCAAGAAGCTCTACAAGCAGAAGGGCACCGGTAACGCCCGCCACGGCGCGGCCTCGGCGCCGCAGTTCCGCGGCGGCGGGCGCGCCTTCGGCCCCGTGCCGCGCGACCACAGCCACGACCTGCCCAAGAAGGTCCGCGCGCTGGCGTTGCGCCACGCCCTGTCGGCCAAGGCCAAGGCCTCGACCCTGATCGTCGTCGACGACATCAAGATCGAGGATCACAAGACCAAGGGTCTCATCGAGCGCTTCGGCAAGATGGGCCTCTCGAACGCGCTGATCATCGGCGGTGCCGAGGTCGACGTGAATTTCGGCCGGGCCGCCCGCGCCATCCCGCAGATCGACGTGCTGCCCGTGCAGGGCATCAACGTCTACGACATCCTGCGCCGCGACACGCTCGTCCTGACGAAGGCTGCCGTCGACGCGCTGGAGGAGCGTTTCAAATGAGTGCCGATCCGCGCCACTACGACATCGTCGTCTCCCCGGTCATCACCGAGAAGGCGACCAACCTGACCGAGCAGAACAAGGTCGTCTTCCGCGTCGCCCCCAAGGCGACGAAGCCTCAGATCAAGGAGGCCGTCGAGAAGCTGTTCGACGTGAAGGTCACGGCCGTGAACACCCTTGTCACCAAGGGTAAGAAGAAGATTTTCCGCGGTCTCCGCGGACAGCGCTCCGACGTGAAGAAGGCGATCGTGACCCTGGCCGAGGGCCACTCGATCGACGTCACGACCGGGCTCTGAGGACGGGATTTAGGGATCCAAGCCGATGGCCTTGAAGACATTCAAACCGGTCACGCCGAGCCTGCGCCAGCTCGTGCTCGTCGACCGCCGTGAGCTCTACAAGGGCAAGCCGGTGAAGGCGCTGACGGAGGGCAAGTCGTCCTCCGGCGGCCGCAACAATCTCGGCCGCATCACCGTCCGCTTCCGCGGCGGCGGCCACAAGCGCGTGCTGCGCAACGTCGATTTCAAGCGTCGCGAGCAGCTCGGCGTCGCCGCCACGGTGGAGCGGATCGAGTACGATCCGAACCGCACGGCGTTCATCGCGCTGATCAACTTCCCCGACGGGAAGCAGAGCTACATCCTGGCCCCGCAGCGCCTGCAGCCGGGCGACAAGGTGGTGGCCGGCGAGAGCGTCGACATCAAGCCGGGCAACGCCGCTCCGGTCGGCTCGATGCCGGTAGGCACGATCGTCCACAATGTCGAGCTGAAGATCGGCAAGGGCGGCGCGATCGCCCGCTCGGCCGGCAACTACGCGCAGATCGTCGGCCGCGACCAGGGCTACGTGACGCTCCGCCTGAACTCGGGCGAGCAGCGCCTGGTCCACGGCCAGTGCTTCGCCAGCGTCGGCGCGGTCTCGAACCCGGACCACATGAACATTTCGCTCGGCAAGGCCGGGCGCAACCGTTGGCTCGGCAAGCGCCCGCACAACCGCGGTGTGGCGATGAACCCGGTCGACCATCCGCACGGCGGCGGCGAGGGTCGCACCTCGGGCGGCCGCAACCCGGTCACGCCCTGGGGTGTGCCCACCAAGGGGAAGAAGACCCGGTCCAACAAGCGGACCGACGTGTTCATCCTGTCCAGCCGCCACAACCGCAAGAAGTAATCGCTATGGCACGCTCTCTCTGGAAGGGGCCGTTCGTCGACGGCTACCTCTTCAAGAAGGCCGAGGCGGCGCGGGGCTCCTCGCGCTCCGAGGTCATCAAGATCTGGAGCCGCCGCTCCACGATCCTCCCGCAGTTCGTCGGGCTCACCTTCGGTGTGCACAACGGGCAGAAGCACATCCCGGTCTACGTCACCGAGGAGATGGTCGGGCACAAGTTCGGCGAGTTCTCGCCGACCCGCACCTTCCCGGGCCACGCGGCCGACAAGAAGGCGAAGAGGCGCTGAGATGGGCAAGCAAGCCACCCCCCGCGCGCTCCCCGAGAACGAGGCGAAGGCCGTCGCGCGCATGCTGCGCGTCAGCCCGCAGAAGCTCAACCTCGTGGCGCAGATGATCCGCGGCAAGAAGGTCGACACGGCGCTCGCCGAGTTGCAGTTCTCGCGCAAGCGGATCTCGACCGAGGTCAAGAAGTGCCTCGAGAGCGCCATCGCCAACGCCGAGAACAACCACGACCTGGACGTCGACGACCTCGTCGTGTCCCAGGCCTTCGTGGGCAAGGCGCTGGTTCTCAAGCGTTTCCACGCTCGCGCCCGCGGCCGCGGCGCGCGCATCCTGAAGCCCTTCTCGAACCTCACCATCGTGGTTCGCGAAGTCCGCCAAGCCGAAGCGGCTTGAGGAGGATCTGATGGGTCAGAAAGTCAACCCGATCGGTCTCCGGCTCGGCATCAACCGGACCTGGGATTCCCGCTGGTTCGCCAACAAGGGCGACTACGCGAAGCTCATGCACGAGGACGTCGCGATCCGCGCCGCCCTCATGAAGCAGCTCAAGCAGGCGGCGGTCTCCAAGATCGTCATCGAGCGCCCGCACCGGAAGTGCCGGGTCACCATCCACTCGGGTCGTCCGGGCGTGGTGATCGGCAAGAAGGGCGCGGACATCGAGAAGCTGCGCAAGCTCGTCGGCACGATGACGAAGGCCGACGTGACCATCAACATCGTCGAGGTGCGCAAGCCCGAGATCGACGCCACCCTGGTGGCCGACTCGATCGCCCAGCAGCTCGAGCGCCGCGTCGCCTTCCGGCGTGCCATGAAGCGGGCCGTGCAGTCGGCCATGCGTCTGGGCGCCGAGGGCATCCGGATCAACTGCTCGGGCCGTCTCGGCGGCGCCGAGATCGCCCGCCAGGAATGGTACCGCGAGGGCCGCGTCCCGCTGCACACGCTGCGCGCCGATGTCGACTACGGGACCGCTACGGCGTTCACGACCTACGGCACCTGCGGCATCAAGGTGTGGGTGTTCAAGGGCGAGATCCTCGAGCACGACCCGATGGCCCAGGACAAGAAGGCCCAGGAAGAGGGCGGCCGCTCCGGCGGACGCCGTGAGCGCGATGGCGAGGGCGGCCGCGAGCGCGGACGCCGCGAGCGCGAGCACGCGTAAGGTAGGAAGCCATGCTGCAACCGAAAAAGACCCGCTTCCGCAAGCAGTTCAAGGGCCGCATCCACGGTGCGGCCAAGGGCGGCTTCGAGCTGAACTTCGGCCAGTTCGGCCTGAAGGCGGTGGAGCCCGAGCGCGTCACCGCCCGCCAGATCGAGGCGGCCCGCCGCGCGATCACCCGCGAGATGAAGCGCCAGGGCCGCGTCTGGATCCGGGTGTTCCCGGACGTCCCGGTCTCGTCGAAGCCGACCGAGGTCCGTATGGGCTCCGGTAAGGGCGCCCCGGATTACTGGGCGGCCCGGGTCCATCCCGGCCGGATCATGTTCGAGGTCGACGGCGTTGCCGAGAACATCGCCAAGGAGGCGCTCCGCCTCGGCGCCGCGAAGCTCCCGATCCGCACGCGGGTCGTCCAGCGCATCGCCGACTGAACGGAGGATATCGTGAAGTCGACCCAGAGACTGTCTGATCTGAAGGCGCTGTCGCCGGATCAGCTGAATGACGAGCTGATCAACCTCAAGAAGGAGCAGTTCAACCTGCGCTTCCAGGGGGCCACCGGCCAGCTCGAGAACGTCGCCCGCGTCCGCGAGGTCCGTCGCGACATCGCCCGTGTCCGGACTCTGCAGCGTTCCAAGACGCTGCAGCAGGCCAAGGGCTGAGGCGGGTTTTAGGAGACAACCATGCCGAAGCGCATCCTGCAGGGCACCGTCGTCAGCGACAAGGGTGAGAAGACCATCGTGGTGAAGGTGGAGCGCCGCTTCACGCACCCGGTGATGAAGAAGACCGTGCGGCGGTCGAAGAACTACCACGCGCACGACGAGGGCAACGTCGCCAAGGTCGGGCAGACGGTGTTCATCGAGGAGTGCCGTCCGTTCTCCAAGACCAAGACCTGGAAGCTGGTCGAGGGCGAGGCCGCCCAGGCCGAGGCCGGCGAGGCCGCCTGATCCCGGGATCCCGGCGGCTGCGGTCTCCGCGTCCGCCAGATCCCGGCCCGCGGCGTCGCGGGATGGTGCCTCCTTTGGGGTGACCATCCCGGGGATGCCCGGCGACCGGTACGACGAACGCCCGGACGCAATTCGACTCGCGAGAGCCGGATTCGTGCCGGGCGTCGTCGTTTTCGGCGGCATGTCTGGCGGTTGGGTCCTGGTCGCCGGCGGGCCGAGCCTGCTGCGGGACCGCGGGAGGCGTCGCCATTGCGGCTGGCGGTCGTCCCGTCCCGGCGCGTTGTGTCGGCGTTCGTACGGGTCCTCGCGGGCGATTACCGGATTGGATTGCTGTCGCGGGGCATCCGGGGCTCGAGCCGGGATTTCGTGACTTGCGTCCAGCAAAACGGCGTTCCGGCCTTGCTGGCTGAGAACAAAACGGGTACATAAAGGCGGTGGCGACGCGCGTTGTGAACTGCGTCCAACCCCTTCATAAGGAGCCCGCCAGATGGCCCAGCCCGCATTGAAAGTGGTCGACATGCCCCCGGTGGACAAGGACAAGTCCAAGGCCATTGACGCTGCCCTGGCTCAGATCGAGCGCGCCTTCGGCAAGGGCTCGATCATGCGGCTCGGCAAGAACGACAAGGTCCAGGAGGTCGAGACCGTCTCGACCGGCTCGCTGGGCCTCGACATCGCGCTCGGCGTCGGCGGCCTGCCGCGCGGCCGGGTGATCGAGATCTACGGTCCGGAATCGTCCGGCAAGACGACGCTGGCGCTCCACACGATCGCGGAGGCCCAGAAGAAGGGCGGCGTCTGCGCCTTCGTGGATGCCGAGCACGCCCTCGATCCGGTCTACGCCCGCAAGCTCGGCGTGAACCTCGACGACCTGCTGATCTCCCAGCCCGACACGGGTGAGCAGGCGCTCGAGATCACCGACACGCTGGTGCGCTCGGGCGCCATCGACGTGCTGGTGGTCGATTCGGTGGCCGCGCTGACCCCGCGGGCCGAGATCGAGGGCGAGATGGGCGAGAGCCAGCCGGGCCTCCAGGCCCGCCTGATGAGCCAGGCCCTGCGCAAGCTGACCGGCTCGATCTCGCGCTCGAACTGCATGGTCATCTTCATCAACCAGATCCGGATGAAGATCGGCGTCATGTACGGCAGCCCCGAGACGACCACGGGCGGCAACGCCCTCAAGTTCTACGCCTCGGTGCGCCTCGACATCCGCCGCATCTCGACCCTGAAGGACCGCGACGAGGCGATCGGCAACCAGGTCCGCGTCAAGGTGGTGAAGAACAAGGTCGCGCCGCCCTTCAAGCAGGTCGAGTTCGACATCATGTTCGGCGAGGGCGTGTCGAAGGTCGGCGAGCTGATCGACCTCGGCGTGAAGGCCGGCATCGTCGAGAAGTCCGGCGCCTGGTTCTCGTACAACAGCCAGCGCCTCGGCCAGGGTCGCGAGAACTCGAAGGGCTTCCTGCGCGACAACCCGAAGATCGCCGCCGAGATCGAGGGCTCGATCCGGCAGAATTCCGGTCTGGTCGCCGAGAAGATCCTTGAGAACGCCGCGCCGACGGCGGACGATCTCGACGAGGGCGAGGCCTAGGCCGCGCCGCCGCGGGCCGGCGACGGCGCGCGGCGGACTTGGCGACGTTCGAAGATGCGCGGCCCCGGAGTCTCTCCGGGGCCGCTCTTCGTTGAGCGACGGTGAGCGGAAGCGAGGGGCCGGTCAGTCCGCCATCGTCTTCTTCACGGTCTCGACGAGCTGCTTCAGGCTGAAGGGCTTGGGCAGGAAGTTGAAGGTCTCGCCCTCGGGCAGGTTCTTGCGGAACGCGTCCTCGGCGTAGCCGGACACGAAGATCACCTTCAGGTCGGGCTGATGCTTGCGCACCTCCCGCAGGAGCGTCGGGCCGTCCATCTCGGGCATGACCACGTCGGAGACGACGAGATCGATGGTCTGCGCGCCCTCGCGGACGATCGCCAGGGCCTCGAGGCCCGAGGCCGCCTCCAGCACCGTGTAGCCGCGGGCCGAGAGCGCCCGGCTGTTGACCGCCCGCACCGGGTCCTCGTCCTCGACGAGCAGGATGGTCCCCTGCCCCGTATGATCGGCGGCGGGCTTGCGCGGCGCCGGCTTGTCGACCTTGGCGGGCGGCGTCTTCCCGTTCGGCACAGCGGCGTCGCCGCCCGCGGCCGGCGCGGTGACCGGCTTGGCGTCCGACCCGGAATCGGGATGGGCGGTGGTGGAAGCCGGCGCGAGCGGCTCCGCGCGCGGAAGTGCCGGCTCGGCGGCCGCGACCGGCACCTCCTCGGGCTCCGCCACGGGCACGTGACGCGGCAGGTAGATGCGGAAGGCCGTGCCCTCCCCGACCTTCGACTGCACGTCGATGGTGCCGCCGGACTGCTTGACGATGCCGAACACCGTCGAGAGCCCGAGGCCGGTGCCCTTGCCGATCTCCTTGGTGGTGAAAAACGGCTCGAAGATCTTCTCCATCAGCTCGGGCGGGATGCCCTGGCCGGTGTCGCGCACCTCGATCAGCACGTGGTCGCCCGCCGGCGCCCCACCGCGCCCCTCCGCCCCGGCGGCCGCCCCCGGATCGGAGACGTTCTCGGTGCGGATCATCAGCTTGCCGCCCTCCGGCATGGCGTCGCGGGCGTTGACCGCCAGATTGACGATCACCTGCTCGAACTGGTTGACGTCGGCCTTCACGGGCCAGACCTCGCGGCCGTGCTTCAGCTCCAGCGCGACGCGCTCGCCGAGCAGCCGCTTGAGGAGGAGGGTCAGCTCGGAGAGCGCCTCCCCGACATTCATCACCTCCGGGCGCAGCGTCTGCCGGCGGGAGAACGCCAGGAGCTGGCGGACGAGGCCCGCCGCCCGGTTGGCGTTCTGCTTGATCTGCATGATGTCCTGGAAGGCCGGGTCGGTCGGCCGGTGGCTCGCGAGCAGCAGGTCCGAGTAGCCGATGATCGCCTGCAGGACGTTGTTGAAGTCGTGCGCGATGCCGCCGGCGAGCTGGCCGACCGCGTTCATTTTCTGGGCCTGGGCGACCTGCTGCTCCAGCTGGCGCTGCGCCGTCGTGTCGAGGGCGTAGAGGATCACCCGCTCGGCCTCGTCGGTCTGCTGGCCGGCATCGCCGCCGTCGGCCGGGCTGAGCCAGACCCGGGCCGAGCGGCCGCCGGGCCCGTTGAGCTGGACCTCGATGGGCTCCGGATCCGTCCGCCCGCTCGCGGCGCGGGCGAGCCCGGCCTCCAGGGCGGTCCGGTCGGCCACCGAGTCGGCGACGTTGGGCTCGACCCGCGGGACACCCTCCCCGTCCGGGGCGCCGTCGTCGGCCTGCCGCGGGACCGTGCCGAACAGGCGCGTGAACGAGGCGTTGGCGCGGGCGATCCGGCCGCCGCTGTCGAGGGTCGCGATGGCGATCGGCGAGTTGTTGAGGAAGCGGGCGAGCCGGACCTCGGCGGCGCGCTGCGGCTCGTCGGTCTCGGCCCCGGCGGAGCGGTTGATCACGAAGGTCCGCGACGAGCCGGGCTTGCCGTCCTTGCCGAAGGCGACCCGGTGGTAGAGCCGGACCGGCAGGGTGTGACCGTTGCGGCGGCGCAGGTCGAGGTCGAAGCGGTCGGTGCGGACCTCGCCCGGCAGGCCGGCCGTGCGCACCAGCACGTCCGCCTCCGGGGCGATCTCGGTGAGGTGCGGGCCGCCGGGGCCGACGCTGGCGAGGTCGTAGCCGAGCCAGGCCGCCAGGGTCGCGTTCATGTAGACGATGGCGCCCGCCGGATCGATCGACAGGAAGCCCGCCGGGGCGTGGTCGAGGTAGTCGATGGCGTGCTGGAGCTCCTGGAAGACGTTCTCCTGCCGCTCCCGCTCGGCAGTGATGTCGGCCACCGTCCAGAGGGAGGCCGACCGGCGCGGGCGCGCGAGGGGCCGCACCGAGACCCGGTACCAGCCGAAGCCGCGCTCGCCGGCCGTGGGGCCGAGGGGCGGCGACATCCGCACCTCCTCGGTGTGGGCCCGGGCGTCGCGTGAGGCCTGCGACAGGCGGTAGACCGCCTCGGAGACCTCCGGCGAGCCGACGAGGATGCGCTCCACCGGCACGAGGTTGGAGAAGGTGTCGCCGCTGGCGATCCGGAGATAGGCCTCGTTGGCGTAGATCAGCCGGCCGCCGTCCTCGACGACCAGCTGGCCGTCCGGCGAGGCGTCGACGATGCCCTTGGTGATGTCGTCCCGGGCGGCGCTGCCGCTGAGCTGGAGCGCCCCGATGGCGAGGGCGAACAGGAAGAACACGCCCGCCATGGCCAGCAGGGCCAGCAGCCAGACGATCAGCGACTGGGCCTGCTCGTTGGCCACGAAGGACAGGCCGATGGCCGCGCCGACCAGCAGGCCGGCGAGCACGAGGAGCAGGCCGACCCGGCCCGGCTGTTCCGAGCGGTCGATCGAGCCCGTTCCCAGCAGGGACGAGGCCTGCGCGACCGGGGGACCCGAATTCTGCGGGCCCGCGGCGGGCGCCGGAGGTCCAGTGACGTCGGCCATCGGCTTCATTCCAGAACAGTCACCCGGTTAGTCCGCCGGCCATATCAGGACATGCGGGGCGCGGCATCAGTCTCGTCGCGCCAAGCCTTGACACAGCCTCGCGAAAAAAGGTGGAGGAAGCGTGGCTTTCGCCCCACCGGGCGTTCGGCGAGACGGCGCGGCGCGCGGATCGCGCGGGGCTACGCCGCCCGTCTCCGCAGGCGCAGCACGAACCCGATGACCTCCGCCACCGCGCGGTAGTGCTCGGCCGGGATCTCCCGGTCGATCTCCACGGTGGCGTGGAGCGCCCGGGCGAGCGGCGGGTTCTCGATCACCGCGACCCCGTGCTCGGCCGCCACCGCGCGGATGCGCAGGGCGAGCGCGTCGACGCCCTTGGCCACGCAGACCGGCGCGGCCATGCCGGTCTCGTAGCGCAGTGCCACCGCGTAGTGGGTGGGGTTCGTCACCACGACGGTGGCGGTGGGGACCGCGGCCATCATGCGCTTCTTCACCCGGGCCATCCGGAGCTGCTTCAGGCGACCCTTCACCTCGGGATTGCCCTCCGACTCCTTCATCTCCTGCTTCAGCTCCTCCTTCGACATCCGGTGGCGCTTGCGCCAGCGGAACCGCGCGTAGAGCGCGTCGCCGAGGGTGATCGCGAGGTGCATGCACAGCATGCCGGCGAGCAGCTTCAGGCTGAGGGACAGGATCGCCGGCATGGAGGCGGCCGGGTCCAGCTGGGCGAACACTTCCAGCCGGTCGCGGTCGTTCCACAGCATCACCGCGCCGACCACGCCCACGGCGGCGATCTTCGCCAGCCCCTTGCCGAACTGGAACAGGGCCTCGACGCCGAGGAGGCGCTTCACGCCCGCCATCGGCGAGAGGCGCGAGAATTTCGGCATCAGCGTCTCGGCGGAGAAGACCAGCGGGTGCTGCAGGAGCCCCGCGGCCAGCCCGGCCACGACCGCCAGCCCGACCGGCACCGCCACCGCCTGGAGCCACAGCCACAGGCCGCGCGTCATGGCCGCCTTCATGGCCGTGGCGTCGTCCGGCAGGGTATGGGCGTTGGCGAGGTAGGCCTTGAGCCCGTGCAGCAGGTTCGTGGCGATGGTCGGGGCCGCGACCAGCAGCGCCAGGGTGAACGCGGCCAGTATCGCGAAGGTGTTGATCTCGGTGCTGGTCGCGACGTCGCCGCGCTCGATCGCCTGATCGAGCCGTCGTTGGGACGGCTCCTCGGTCTTGTCCTCGTCGTCGGTATCGTCGGCCATCGCGCGTCGGGCTCAGAGCGTGGGCATCGTCGGGGCACGGGCGGTCCGGCCGCTCAGCGGCCGACGTAATCCCCGAGATACCGGCCCAGGTCGTCCAGGAAGACGCCCATCATGACGCCGAGGCAGCCCATCAGCAGCAGCATGCCGATCAGCACCGAGGCCGGGACCGCCAGGAAGAACACCTGCATCTGAGGCATCAGCCGCGACAGCACGCCGAGACCCAGGTTGAACAGGATCCCGAAGGCGATGAACGGGCCGGCGATCTGCACCGCCAGGGTGAAGCCCCGGGCCAGCGCCTTCGTGGCCAGCATCAGCGCGTCCGAGAAGGACGGCACGCCGTCGGGGGGCAGCACCACGTAGCTGCGGGCCACGCCCTCGATGGCGAGATGGTGCAGGTCCGCGGCGAAGATCAGCGTGATCCCGAGCAACGACAGGAAGTTGCCGATCGCCACCTGCTGGCCGCCCTGGCTCGGATCCACCGTCATCGCGTAGGACAGCCCGACCTGCGCCGAGATGATCACCCCGGCGGTCTGAAGGGCGGCGAGGATCATCCGCACCGTGAGGCCGAGCACCAGCCCGATGATCGTCTCGCCGAACAGGAGCCCGATCAGCCGCGGGCCGGCCACGCCCTCCGTGCCGCCGAGCAGCGGGCGCACGGTCGGGAACAACACCAGGGACGTGAGCAGCGCGAAGGCGAGGCGCAGGCGCGGCGACACCGTCTGCTCGCCGATCCCCGGCATCAGCATGATCAGCGTGCCGATGCGCGCGAAGGTGATCAGGTAGGCCGAGGCGATGCCGGGCAGGAGCAGGTTCATCGCGGCCCCTATGGCACGCGGGGGCCGCGCCTGTCCCGGCCGGCGGGCGCATCAGCCGCCGGCCGCGATGCGGGCGGCGATGCGGGTCATGTAGCCGGCCATGGCGTCGCCCATGAAGGGCAGCATCAGCAGGAGCGCGGCGAACACCGCCACGACCTTGGGCACGTAGATCAGCGTCTGTTCCTGGATCTGCGTCAGGGCCTGGACCAGGGAGACGGCGAGGCCGACCGCGAGCGCGACCAGCATCAGGGGCCCGGCCACCTTGAGGAACACGAAGATGCCGTCGCGGGCGATGTCGAGGATGGCGAGGCCGGTCATGGGGATGCGCTCAGTGCGGGGGGAGCGGGCGGGGAAACGGTCGGCCGGTCAGATCTGCATCCGCATGATCTCCTCGTAGGCGGAGATCATGCGGTCGCGCACCGCCACCATGGTCTGAAGGGCCGTCTCGCTCTCGGCGACCGCGGTGACCACGTCCACGACGTTGGCCTTGCCGGCGGCCGCGGAGACGGCCTGGGAATCGGCCCGACGGCCGGCATCGCCGACGCTGTCCAGGGTCTGCCCGAGCATCTGCATGAAATCGGTGCCGGTGCCGGTCGTCGGCTGCACCCGGGGGGCGGGCCGGCCGCCGGCGAGGCCCTGGACGGCCGCGTAGGCACCCGCCGCGAAGTTGCTCGAAGCCATCGCCATGCGTCCTTGCTAAGCGGTCCTGCCGCGGGCTTCGGGGGTCACTTCAGGATGCCGAGGGTCTGCGCCAGCATCTTGCGGGTGGCACTGATCATGTTGAGGTTCGCCTCGTAGGAGCGCTGGGCCTCCCGCAGGTCCATGTTCTCGATCAGCGCGTTGACGTTGGGCATCTGCACCACGCCCTGGGCGTCGGCCGCGGGGTTGCCGGGCTCGTACTTGGTCCGGAAGGCCGACGGGTCGCGCCTGACGCGCCCCGCCTCGACGAGCTTGGCACCGGTCTCGTCGTCGAGGTGGCTGGTGAAGGTCGGGATCTTGCGGCGGTAGGGCTGCGCCCCGGCGGAGGCCGGCGCGGAATCGGCGTTGGCGATGTTCTCGGCGATGATGCGCATCCGGCCCGACTGGGCCTTGAGGCCCGCGGCCGCCACCGCCAGCGACTTCGTGAATTCCATGGCTCAGGACCCTCCCGCTGCCGCGACCCCGCGGCCGTCGGCGCTCCACATTCGGCCGTCGCGCGTCAGCTCTTGCCGATCGCGATCTTCAGGGTGGTCAGGCTGTGCTGGTACAGCGAGGCGGCGAGCTGGTAGTCCGCCTGGTTCTCGCCGGCCTTCATCATCTCGTCTTCGAGGTTGACGCCGTTGCCGCTGGGCCGGACCTCGAAGCCCTTGGCGCGCTTGGAGTCGGCTCCGACCGTCTGACCGGGCGGCGCCATGTGGCCCGCGCTCGTGAGCGTCAGGCCGGAGCCGCTGGTGGCGAGGGCGCCGGTCGCCCGGTCGAAGCGCGGCTCCACGAGGTCGCGGGGCTTGAACCCCGGCATGTCGGCGTTGGCGACGTTCTCGGCGATCACGCCCTGGCGCGCCTGCGCCCATTGCATCCGCGTGCGCAGCATGCTCAGCACGGGCAGATCGGTGAGGGCCATGGTCGCCTCCGGGATGGCGTGGCCGCGCCGGGACGAGCGGGCTCGGCAAAATCTGCCGCCTGCATGGTTAACGGCGCGTTAAGCCCGATCTCCGGGCCGGCCGGTGCCCGCATCAGCTCGCGCCACGGGGGGAGTGAACCCCCGGTTCGGCCGGGCCGGCGGCGCAGTCCCGACCTATTGTCTTGCGCGCGCTCAATTAAAAGGTCTGTTAACGAACTCTTAACGTCGTTTGCCTTGCCGCCCCTCCGGCGTGGTATGGATCAAGTCCGTGCCGGCGCGCACCCGCGGCGGTCGGAACGTGCGAGTGCGTAATCTTGCGATGGCTGCAATCCGTGTTCGGCTCTGACGGCTCCCCCATCGTCCAGTATATCGTGATCTTCGCCGTCATCTTCACGGCGCTCGCGGCGATCGTGTTCACGGTGCGCCGGCTCACCGGCCGGAGCCTCGCCCTGCCGGGGCGGTCCGGGAGCCGCGGGCGCCAGCCGCGGCTCGGGATCGTCGACGTGTACGAGCTCGACCGGGCCCGGCAGCTCATCCTTCTGCGCCGGGACAATGTCGAGCACCTGCTCCTCGTAGGCGGCCCCAACGATGTGGTGGTCGAGCGCAATATCCAGCGCGGCCAGCGGCCCCTGCCGGAGGCGGCGATCCGGCCGGAGCTGGCGCCGGAGCCGCTGGACGAGCCGCTCCCGGACCCCCTCGTCCAGGGCGGCCGCCTGCCCGAGCCGCCCCGCGGTCTGCCGGAATCTGGCGGCCGGCGCGCGGAACCGCTGTTCGATCCGGGCTTCGCGATGCCGGTGGTGGTGCCGTCGCCGGTGCCGCGCTCGGCCTCCGCTCCGCCCGTGACTCTGCCCCTCGATCCCGGGCTGTTCGGCGGCGACGAGCCCGGCCAGGACGTCACCGCACCTCTGAGTGCAGCGCCGCCCCAGCCGCCCGCGCCTCAACCCCCGGCGCCGCCCGCGCCCGAGCCGGTGGTGCCGCCGCCGATGGTGTCGCCGCCGGTCGCGCCGCCGGCAGTGGAGCCGCCCGCGCCCCCGCCGCGCGAGCCGGTCGCCCCGCGGCGGATCCTGAGCCGGACCGCGCCGCCGCTGATCGAGCCGCGGCCCAACCCGGCCTCCGAGCGCAAGCCCGAGCCGGCACCGGCGGAGCCGGAGCCCGCCCGTCTGGCCCCGAGCCTCGCGGTGCCCTCCGAGCGCAAGTCGGTCGATCCGGTGGTCCTGTCCGACATGGCCCGGCAGCTCCAGGCCGCCCTGTCGCGCTCGTCCTCGGCCGTGACGCCGCCGCCGCAGTCCGCGCCCGCCCCGCCGGCGCCCGAGGGCGTCGATCCGCTGGCCGCCGCGATGGCGAGCGTCCCGGTCGAGCCGGTGCCCGCCCCCGCCCCGGTCGAAGAGCCGGAGGCCCCGCCGCCTCCGCCTCCGCCTCCGGCCAAACCCGTGCCGCCGCCGGCGATGCCCAAGGTCGAACCCCCTCCGCCCGTGCCGGCCCCCCCGCCGCCGCCGCCGTCCGCGCCCACGCCCGACGCGAAGGGATCCGGCAACCCGTTCTCGGTGGAGGAGATCGAGGCCGAGTTCGCCCGCCTCCTCGGTCGCCCGCTCGACAAGCGGAGCTGAGGAGCTCCGCCCCCGCCGAGCGGGCGCGTCGGGACCGCGTCCTCGATCGCGAGAACCGCGATTTACCGACGGTTAACCATCTTCCGGGACGTTCCGGCCCGGAGGATGTCGCTATGCTCGCGCTGGATGCTGGAACGGCTCACCGGAGCCGCGCTTACAGGGCCTTCCGGCTCGACCGGGCGGGCCGCGTCCGCGCGGCCGAGATCCTGTCGGCCGAGGACGACACGCAGGCGCGCCGCCGCGCCCGGGCGATGGTCGGGCGCGACGCGATCGAGCTGTGGGAGCGGACGCGCTTCCTCGGGCGCTTCGAGCCCACCGTGGCGGCGGCTCAGGATCGCGCCGGCCGCTGAGGCCGGCGGCGCCCGCCCGTCCCGTCAGCGGCCGGCAGTCTCCGGCATGGCCAGCACGGCGAGGAAGCTGAGGATCGCGGCCCCCGCTAGGTAGAACCCGACGAAGCCGATGCCGCCGTAGGCCGCGAGCTGCTGCGCGATGTAGGGCGCCCCCGAGGCCCCCAGGATCCCCGCGAGGTTGTAGGTCACCGAGGCGCCCGTGTAGCGCACCCGCGTCGGGAACAGCTCGGGCAGGACGGCGCCCATCGGTCCGAACACCCACCCCATTGTCAGGAGGCTGAGGCACAGGAAGCCGAGAACCGGCGGCCAGGTGCCGGTGCCGGCGGCGTGGCCCAGCATCGGCCCCATGAGGAAGCCCAGCAGGAACGTCACAGCCATGCCGGAGAGCAGCACAGGCCGGCGGCCGAAGCGGTCGGCTGCGGCCCCCGACACGACGGTGCCGAGCGCCATGAAGCAGACCGCGATGCACTCGAACAGCAGGAAGGTCGGCCGGCTGTAGCCGAGGGTGCCGGTGCCGTAGCCCAGGGCGAAGACGGTGGAGAGATAGAAGACCGCGTAGACCGCCACCATCGCGAAGGTGCCGACCAGGACGGCGTGTCCGTGCTGGGTCAGCATGGTGGCGAAGGGCACGCGCTCCGGCCGGGCCTGGCTGAGCGCCGCCTTGAAGGCCGGCGTCTCGGTGAGCTTCAGGCGCACGTAGAGCCCGACGCCGACGAGCGCCGCCGAGGCCAGGAACGGCAGGCGCCAGCCCCAGGCCTGGAAGCTCTCGGGCGTCAGGCCGAAGCTGAGGGCGAGGAAGCCGAGATTGGCCAGGACGAAGCCGACCGGCGCCCCGAGTTGCGGGAAGATGCCGTACCACGCGCGCCGGCCCGGCGGCGCGTTCTCGACCGCCAGCAGCGCCGCGCCGCCCCACTCGCCGCCGAACCCGATCCCCTGCCCGCAGCGCAGGATGCACAGCGCCGCCGGCGCCCACCAGCCGACCGACGCGTAGGTCGGCAGGCAGCCGATCAGCACCGTGGAGATGCCCATGATCAGCAGCGACGCCACCAGCGTCGCCTTGCGGCCGACCCGGTCGCCGAAATGCCCGAACAGGGCCGCGCCGACGGGCCGCGCGATGAACGCGATGGCGAAGGTCGCGAAGGCGCTGAGCTGCTGCACGCCGGGCGCGCTGGCGGGGAAGAAGACCGGGCCGATCACCAGGGCGGTGGCGGTGGCGTAGATGTAGAAGTCGAAGAACTCGATCGCCGTCCCGACGAAGCTCGCGGCGAGGATCCGCCGAGCACTCGGGGGGGCGCTCGGGGTGGCCTGCGAGGGGTCTGCGGTGTTGCCTGCGGGGTCGATGGTCTGCAGCATGATCGGGATGGGGGGATCCGGGTCGGTCGCGGCGCTTTCGCACGGGCCGCCGGGGGCCGATACCCCGCTCCGGACATGGGCATCCGCCCTGGACGCGGAGGTCGCTGTGCGGTGCACCGACGGCGGCCTTGCGTTCCCCTGTCCCCTTCGCCAAGCTGAACGGCCATATTCCGCGACGGTCGCCGGCCGCGGCGCCGTCCCTATCACTTGAGTATTGCGATGAGAGTCACTGTCGAGCGCGCGGCCCTGCTCAGGTCGCTCGGCCACGTGCACCGGGTCGTCGAGCGCCGCAACACGATCCCGATCCTGTCGAACGTGCTCCTGCGCGCGGAAGGGTCGGGTCTCCAGCTCCGGGCGACGGATCTCGACATCGAGGTGACCGAGAGCGTGCCGGCGGACGTGGCGGATGCGGGCGCCACGACCGTGCCGGCGCACGTGATCTACGACATCGTGCGCAAGCTCCCCGACGGCGCGCAGGTCTCCCTGGAGACCGGCGGCGAGTCCGGCCAGATGACGATCCGGTCCGGACGCTCGCGCTTCGCCCTGGGCGCCCTGCCGGAGGGCGACTTCCCGGACCTCGCCGCCGGCGAGATGCCGCACGGCTTCGAGATCGCCGCCGCCGACCTGAAGCGGCTGATCGAGAAGACCCAGTTCGCGATCTCCACCGAGGAGACCCGCTACTACCTGAACGGCATCTACCTGCACACGCTGGAGACCGAGAACGGCCCGGCGATGCGGGCGGTGGCAACGGACGGCCACCGGCTCGCCCGCGTCGAGATCCCGGCCCCGCAGGGCAGCGTCGGCATGCCGGGCGTGATCGTGCCCCGCAAGGCGGTCGCCGAGATCCAGAAGCTCCTCGACGACGGCGGCGAGACCGTCGCGGTCGACCTGTCGCCCGCGAAGATCCGCCTGCGCTTCGCCGGCGGCCTGACGCTGATCTCCAAGCTGATCGACGGCACCTTCCCGGATTACCAGCGGGTGATCCCGGCCAACAACGACAAGCGGCTGACCGTCGAGCGCGACGCCTTCGCGAAGGCCGTGGACCGGGTCTCGACGATCTCGTCGGAGCGCGGGCGCGCGGTGAAGCTCGGGCTCGCCGAAGGGCGCCTCGCGCTCTCGGTGAACAACCCGGATTCCGGTAGTGCCACCGAGGAACTCGACGTCGACTACGAGGCGGCCGGCCTCGATATCGGCTTCAACGCCCGCTACCTCCTCGACATCACCGCGCAGCTCGAGGGCGACACCGCCCTGTTCAAGCTCGCGGATCCCGGCTCGCCGACCCTGATCCAGGACCGCGAGGGCGCGCCGGCGCTGTACGTGCTGATGCCGATGCGGGTGTGAGGCGGCCGCGCGGATCCCGGTCCCGCCCTCGTCCCGAGGTGCCGGATCGCAGCGGGGGCCGCGCGGGAGGTCCCCGGACGGCGATGTGGTTTCTGGAGCCCGCCCGCGCGGCCCGCTGACGCGGGCGCCTCGGGGCGAGGTGGTTGGATGGGATGTCAGACAGCAAGGGACGGTTGAACGCGGCGCGTCTCGGCCCCTCGGTTCACCCCTCGGTTCACCGATGAGCGACATCCGCGATCCGCGGGACGAGCCCGACGGGTCGAGCCTGCGCGTCACCCGCCTGATCGCCCGCGATTTCCGCAACCACGCGGACCTCGAACTGACGCCCGAGGCCCGCTTCGTCGCGCTGGTCGGGGAGAACGGCGCGGGCAAGACCAACCTGCTCGAGGCGCTCTCGCTGTTCGTACCGGGCCGGGGCCTGCGCCGGGCGGAGTTCGCCGCCATGGCGCGCAGCGGCGGCCCGGGCGGATTCGCGGTCTCGCTCACCCTCGACCGCGACGGCGCCGAGCACCGGCTCGGCACCGGGCTCGAGCCGCCGGGTCCCGACGGGCGCGCGAGCCGGCTGTGCCGGATCGACGGCGCCACCGCGGCCTCGCCGGTGGCGTTCAGCGAGTTCCTGCGGGTCGTCTGGCTGACCCCCGACCTCGACGGCCTGTTCCGCGGGGCGGCCGGAGACCGGCGACGGTTCCTCGACCGTCTCGTGCTGGCGGTCGACGCCGCCCACGGCGCCCGGGTCTCCGCGCTGGAGCGGGCCCTGCGCTCGCGCAACCGCCTGCTGGAGGATCGGCCCGACGACGACCGCTGGCTCGACGCGGTGGAGCGGGAGGTCGCGGAGCTGGGCGTCGCCGTGGCGCTCGCCCGGCGCGAGACCGCCGAGCGCCTCGACCGGCTGATCGCCGAGACCCGGGACGACGCGCAGCCCTTCCCCTGGGCGGCCATCCGCCTCGAGGGCGACCTCGACGATCTGGTCGCGGTCTGGCCGGCCCTCGAGGCCGAGGACCGCTACCGCATGGCGCTCCGCAACGGCCGCAACCGGGACCGGGCCGCCGGCCGCACGCTGATCGGGCCGCAGAGCAGCGACCTCGTGGTCCGCCACGGCCCGAAGGACGTGCCGGCCGGGACGGCGTCCACGGGCGAGCAGAAGGCGCTGCTCATCGGCCTCGTCCTCGCCCACGCGCGGCTGGTGCGGGCCATGAGCGGCATCGCCCCGCTGATCCTCCTGGACGAGGTGGCGGCCCACCTCGATCCCCGCCGCCGGGCCGGCCTGTTCGAGGCCCTCGAGGCCCTGCCGGGGCAGGTCTGGATGACCGGCGCCGACCCGGACGCCTTCGCGCAGGCCGGCACCCGGACGCAGGTCCTGCGGATCGGTGGCTGATCGGCCTCAGGCCGCCCGGACCGACCCGAGGAAGCGGGAGACCTCGACGCCCAGATGCTCGGACTGGCGCGACAGCTCGCCGGCCGCTCCCAGAACCTGGGCTGCCGCGGCGCCGGTCTCTTCCGAGGCCCGCGCCACGCCGGCGATGTTGCTCGTCACCTCGTCGGTGCCGGCCGCCGCCTGCGAGACGTTGCGGACGATCTCCTGCGTGGCCGCGCCCTGCTCCTCGACCGCCGCCGCGATGGTGGCGGCGACCGCGTCGATCTCGCGGATCCGGGCGGCGATCGTGTCGATGGCCGATACCGCCTGGCCGGTCACACCCTGGATCTGGCCGATCTGCTGGCTGATCTCCTCGGTGGCCCGGGCGGTCTGGCCGGCGAGTTCCTTGACCTCGGCGGCGACGACCGCGAATCCGCGGCCGGCCTCGCCGGCCCGCGCCGCCTCGATCGTGGCGTTCAGCGCCAGCAGGTTGGTCTGGCCGGCGATGTTCGCGATGAGCCCGACCATGTCGCCGATGCGCGTCGCCGCCTGGCTGAGCGCCTGAACGAGGTGCTGGGTCTCGTCCGCCTCGCCGACCGCCGCCTGCGCGAGGTTGGCCGAGCCGAGGACCTGCCGGCCGATCTCCTGCACGGAGGTGCCCAGCTCCTCGGCGGCGGCCGCCACGGTCTGGACGTTGGCGGAGGCCTGCTCGGCGGCGGCCGCCACCGTGGTGGACTGGCTGGCCGTCTCGGTCGCGCTCGACGTCATGGTCTGCGCCGTGGCCTGCAACTCGGTGGCCGAGGACGAGACCATCCCGACGATGTTCCCCACGGCCCGCTCGAACCCGTCCGCGAGTTCCACCATGGTCCGCCTGCGCGCGGCCGCTGCCGCCTCGTCGGCGCGGCGCTTCATCTCGGCTTCCTCGGCGGCCTTTCGGGCGACCATGACCTTGATGCCCTCGACGGCCTTGCCGACGGCGCCCACCTCGTCCCTTCGGGCGGCCTCGGTGATCTCGGCCTCGACCTCGCCCTGCGCCATCCGCTGCAGGACCTTGACCAGCCGGTCGAGCGGCCGCGTGATCCCGACCGTGGCGATGAACACCGCCGCCAGCAGCCCCGCCAGCATGCCGAGACCGCTGACGATCATCAGCGTCCGGCGGGTCTCGTTGGTCTGATCGGTCAGGTCGCCCGAGCCCCTCTGCATGTACGCATCGATGTCCTCGGCCATCCGGTTGCCGTCGGTCAGCAAGCCGGAGAACGTCGGATCGATCGCCGTGTGGATCAGCGCGATGGCTTGCTCGTTCTGATTGGCAGTGCCCAGCCGGCGGACCTCGCTCACGTCCCTGAGATAGCGCTCGATCCGCGCGGCCTGCTCATCGATGCGCGCGGCGAAGGTCGGCGCGTGCGATCGGAGGCTCGGAAGGAGCGCCCTCACCGCGGGCAGCGCGGCCTCGAAGCCCCTGTTGGCGGCCTGCATCTGGCCCTGATCGGTCTCCGCGATGATCCGGTAGACCCAGTAATTCAACTCGATCACCAGGCGGTTCAGCCTGCGTGCCTCCGCCACCGCCGTCGCCTCGCGGGCGAGGAACTCGCTGTAGCGGTCGTCGATAACCGTCATCCGCGCCTGAGCGCACCAGATACATCCGCCGACAATCACGCTTATCAGCGCGATGACGGCAGCAATTTTTGGAAGTATATTGATATTTGATAAGCGTATCACTGTCTTGAAATCCCTTCACTTGATCGATGATCGGCCTCATGATCTCATGGGATTCACTTTGGTCGTCGAGGGCGATAAAGCGTTGGAAGCGCGATTGTGTCAATGAGAAATATCATTTTGCGGTTTGATTTTGTGTCTCCGAGCCTTTTGCGATATCTTATATCAGCATGGCTCCTCATATATTGACTCCAATACACTGCTTGGAACGATTTAAAGAACAGATATTGATCTAGGATATGCAATATGGGATCGGTCTATAAGGGCCGGGTTCTTCGACAGCTCGTGGCCGACGTCCCGGGGCGCGACCCCGGCGCCGCGCCACCGGCCTTTTCGCGGCTGCGGATCGCGCCACATAGGGGGCGCTGCACGCCGCCGGCGTGCCCACGGAAATCCGCGCGCATGTCCAAGCCCGTCCACGCCATGATCCGCGTCCTCGAGGAAGAGCGCGCGCGCGACTACTATGCCCGTGCCTTCGGTCTCGCGGTGTCCGGCCGGTTCGACTTCCCGGACTTCACCCTCGTCTACATGCGGGATCCGGACTCGCCGTTCGAGCTGGAGCTCACGGTGAACAAGGGCCGCGACAAGCCCTACGATCTCGGCGACGGCTACGGGCACATCGCCTTCGTGGTCGACGACGTGGAGGCCGAGCACGCCCGGCACCGGCGCGAGGGCTTCACGGCCACCGACGTCAAGACCCTCAAGCACGGGGACGACGTGCTCGCGCGGTTCTTCTTCGCCACCGACCCGGACGGCTACAAGATCGAGGTCATCCAGCGCGGCGGCCGCTTCGCGTGACCGGTCCGGTCCGCCATTCCCTCTCCGGAACGTCTTCGAGATCCATGCAGGACAAGACCCGCATCGTCTGCATCCGCCACGGGCAGTCGACCTTCAACGCCGCCCACCGGCACGGGGGCGGCGATCCTGGCCTGCCCGACGCCCGCCTGACCGAGCTGGGCCAAGCCCAGGCCCGGGCGGCGCGGGAGCGGCTCCGGCCGATCCCTTTCGATCTCGTGGTGGTCTCGCCCCTGACCCGCGCCATCGAGACCGCGGCGATCCTGTTCGGCGAGCATCCGAGCCGGCCGCGGGTGCTGGTCGAGGTGCTGCACCGCGAGTGCCAGGAGAGCAGCTGCGATGTCGGCCGTGCCGCCTCGGAGATCGCCGCGGACTTCCCCCACCTCGATGTCGGGCACCTGCCCGAGGTCTGGTGGCACGCGGAGCCGGGCTGCGAGGTCGGCGGCTACCCTGTGGAGCCCCGCCCCCTGTTCGACGCCCGGGTCGCGGCGTTCCGCGACTGGCTGCGGGCCCGGCCGGAGACCACCATCGCGGTGGTCGGCCACGGGACGTTCTTCTACCACCTCACCGGCACGTTCCTGGAGAATTGCGGCACCATCGACTTCGATCTCGACGCCGCGCCCGCGGCGGCCTGATCAGGCCGGCACCCGGGCGCGCGCCGCGTCCATGCGCTGTCGGGCGCCGGCGACGGCGATCTCCGGCGCCTGCCGGCCGATGGCGAGGGTCTCCGCGAGGATCGTGCAGGCCTCGGCCCAGGTTCCGGTCAGGAACGGCGCCGCCCCCTCGGCCACCTCGGCGGCGCAGCGCGCGTCCTCGCCGGCGCGTTCCGCCGCCGTCGCGGTGCGGGACACCGCCGCGGTCAGCGCGCCTTCCCGCCAGCGCCGCGCCTGGGCCGCCGCCTGCGCGCGTGCCCCGCCCCGCCACGCGGCCGCGCGGGCCGCCGCCAGGGCCGCGGGCCAGTCCGGCGCGCCGGAGCAGGCTTCCGCGTCCTCGACCATCCCGGCGACCGCGCAGAGCGGCGCCAGGATGCGGCGGACGCTCTCCAGCGCCAGCTGCCGGGTGCGGGCGGCCTCGATCTCCGCCGTGTCGGCGCTGCCCGACAGGCGCAGGACGAAGGCCATCAGCTGCGGCCGCGCCTCGTCCGGCATGGCGTCGTTGAGCCCGAGGGCGTAGGCGGCGGCCGGCCGCGAGAAGCAGGGTGGGCAGTCCGCGCTGGAGCGGATCGCCCGGTAGGGCAGGCCCGCGGCCACCATCGCGGCCTCGTTGATGCAGGTCCCGCCGTCTGGCCCGGGGAAGGGATGCGATCCGGCGAGCAGACGCCAGTTCAGGATCGTCGCGAAGTCGGGATGCATCGGCGCGCGCTCCGTCTCGGTCGCGCAGCGTGGCACGCCGCGCCCCGGAAGGCGAGGCCCTTCAGCCGCCGAGGCCCGGGGCGAGGCCCGAGAGCATCGCGGCGCCCAGGACCAGCACGAAGGCGGCAGCGACGAGTTCGAGGCCACCGAGCGCCAGGAGGCCGGCCTGTCCCCGTCCGCCCGCGAGGCGCAGCGCCATCCGCTTGGCGAAGACCGCGAGGCAGGCCAGGGCCGTCGTGGTCAGCGCGGTGCCGAGCGCCATCGCCAGAACCGCCAGCACGCCCGCGCCGGGCACGCCCTGCGACACCGCGAAGACGAGGACCAGCACGGCGCCGGCGCAGGGTCGTGTCCCGGCCGCCAGCACCACCCCGGCCCGCTCGCGCCACGTGTCGAGGGTGTCGAGGGCCTGCGGTTCCGGCAGGTGGCTGCAGCCCGGGCCGCAGCCCGCGCCGAGATTGGCGAGGCGACCGGCTTTGCGCCACGTCAGGACCAGCCCGATCAGGGCGACGAGGGCGAAGCTCACGGTCTCGATCAGGGTGCCGGCCCGGGTGATGCCCGCCGCCGTGGCGTTGAGGACCAGCGTGCCGAGGCCGACGATCGCCCCGGCCACGCAGGCCTGGAGCAGCGCGGCGCACACGCTCAGCGCGGCGCCGCGCCGGAGCGCCCGCTCCCCCGCCAGGATGTAGCCGGCGATCACCGCCTTGCCGTGGCCCGGGCCGGCGGCGTGGAACACGCCGTACGCGAAGGCGAGGCCGATCAGAGGGGTCCAGCTGCCGCCGCCCCGCAGCGCGCTCACCGCGGCGTTGAGGCTGCGGGAGAAGCTCGCCTGCAGCGCCAGGATGACGCCGCCGAGACCCGTGGCGGCCGGCGCGGCCTCGCGGAAGCCGATCCCGAAGGGCGAGCGCGGCGGCGGCGCGGCGAGGCCGGGCGCGACCAGCCACGCGATCGCGGCCGCGAGAAGCGCGGCCAGCGCGATGGCCGCGGCCATGAGGCCGAGCCTCAGCCCCAGCCGTCCCGCCCCGGCGGGGGCGACGATCCCGATGCCTACGGACATGCCACGAGAACCCGGCTGGCGAACTGCACCCCGTAGGTCGAGGCGGCGGTGAGCGCCTCGAAGAAGGCCTCGGTCATGCCCGGCGACCCGGCATCGGCCGTCTTCGGCTGCTCGGTCTTCGGCCGGGTGACCGTGGCGGCGCAGCCCTGGGGCGCACCCGCGAGGGTGGCGGCGTCCGCGCCCTCGGCGAACGAGAAGGCGACGAAGTAGGTCGGGTCGTAGACCTCCAGCGCGGCGACCCCCCGCCCCTGCTGGACCGGGGTCTTCAGGGGCAGCAGGAAGGTCATGACCAGCGCCCGGTCGTCCATGTGCGCCGCCGGCTCCTTCGGATCGCCGAAGGCCTGCTCCTTGCCGCCGACCTTCAGCTTCGTGAAGTAGCCGAACTCGGCGAGGTTGGCGGTGTTCTCGGCGGCGAGCCCGGCGAGTTCCTCCGGGCTGAGCTTGCCGTCCTTGTTGGTGTCGAGGCCCTGCGTGACGAAGGCCGTGTACTCGGGATCGAAGCTCCACGTGTCGCGGACGCCGACGAGCTTGCCGTCCGCGTAGACGAGCTGCGCCTTGGCGGTCACCCAGACGTGCGGGTGGGCGGTGGCCGCCGAGGCGGCGCAGCCGAGGGCGGCGGCCAGCGCCAGGGCGAGCGGTTTCGGACAGGGCGCGGCGATCAGCATGGACGGTGGCACGCTCGCGGCGGGAGGGAAGCGATCAGGTCGCGTCTTCCTCGCGTGCCGGTTGGGCGAAAGCGAGGCGCCGTCCGGTCGTCGCGCCTGTCCCCGCGCCGGTCACTCGCCCCCGTCGAGGCCCATCAGCTGGAAGCTGACCCGCAGGTCGTTCGACATCGGGATGTCCAGGCGTTCGCCGTTGGGCAGGCGCTTGAGGAACCAGCGCTCGTAGGTCCAGCGCAGCGCCCGCGACTCGGCGAGCCGCGTGAAGGTCTGCTGCACGAGGCCGGCGAGTTCCGGATCGTCCTTGCGGAACATGATGCCGTAGGGCTCGTAGGAGAGCTTGTCGGGCAGCACCGTGTAGTTCGCCCCGTCCTTCGCGTCCGTGGCGATCAGCCCGTAGAGCAGCACGTCGTCGGTGGCGAAGGCGTCGGCCTTGCCGGCCTTGACCATCGCGTAGGAGGCGGCGTGGTCGGGCGCCGTCACCACCTGCGCGTCGATCTTCAGGCGGGCGAACTGGTCGCGCACGGCCTTCTCGTTGGTGGTGCCGGCCGTGACCACCACGGTCTTCCCGCCGAGATCCCGGTAGGAGGCGATGCCCGATCCGCGCTTCACCAGCAGCTGCGTCGCGCTGATGTAGTCCACGGGCGAGAACGCGACCTGCTTGCGGCGCTCGGCATTGGCGGTGGTCGAGCCGCACTCGAGGTCGATCTTGCCGGAGGTCACCGCCTCGATGCGGCTCTCGGCCGTGACCGGTGCGTAGCGGATCTTCACCGGCCGGCCGATCGCCGCCTGGATGTCGTCCGCGATCTCGCCGCAGAGGTCGATGGCGTAGCCGATCGGTCGGGGGCTCCCGTCCGACTGCTTGCCCTCCACGAAGGAGAACGGCACCGAGCTCTCCCGGTAGCCGAGGACGATCTCCCCGCGCTCGGCGACGCTCCTGAGCGTCCCGGTGAGCACCTCGACGGCGGAGGCGGGCGTCGCCGCCAGCGCCAGCGCCAGAACCGCGACGAGCCGCATCGTCATCACTCCGCCTCCGAAGGGCACCGAACAAGCCACGCCGCGATTCAGGGCACCCGTGAGAGCGCTCATGAGAGCGGCCGTCCTGCGCCCGCCATCGCGGCGCGCGCAGATTTCGCCGGACCGGCCCCTATTCCGCGGGCGAGGCCACCGTGCCGACATGGTCGAGGCGCTGGTCGGTGGTGCTGAGCTGGCCCTCCCACTTGGCGACCGCCACGGTGGCGACGCTGTTGCCGAGCACGTTGGTGGCCGACCGGCCCATGTCGAGGAACTGGTCGATCCCGATGATCAGCAGCAGCCCGGCCTCCGGGATGTTAAAGTGCGACAGCGTCGCCGAGATCACCACCAGCGAGGCGCGCGGCACGCCGGCCATGCCCTTCGAGGTCACCATCAGCAGGAGCAGCATCGTGAGCTGCTGGCCCCAGCTCAGCGGGATGTTGTAGGCCTGCGCGATGAACATCACCGCGAAGGTGCAGTACATCATCGAGCCGTCGAGATTGAACGAGTAGCCCATCGGAAGCACGAACGAGGTGATCCGGTTCGGCACCCCGAACTTCTCCAGGTTCGAGAGCATCTTGGGGTAGGCGGCCTCGCTCGACGCCGTCGAGAAGGCCAGCACGAAGGGCTCCTTGATCAGGTTGAACAGGCGCATGATGCCGCCGCCCCCGAGCAGCAGGAAGCCGACGCCCATCAGCAGCGTCCAGAGCACGCCGAGGCTGATGTAGAACTCCACGAGGAACTTGCCGTAGGTCACGAGCACGCCGATGCCCTGCGTGGTGATCGTCGCCGCGATGGCGGCGAACACCGCAACGGGGGCGAACATCATCACGTAGCCCGTCACCTTGAGCATGACGTCGGCGATGCCCTCGATGCCCTGCGCGAGCAGGCGGCCCTTCTCGCCGAGGGCGGCGAGGCCCACGCCGAAGAAGATCGAGAAGACCACGATCTGCAGGATCTCGTTGTTGGCCATCGCCTCGACAGCGCTCTTCGGGACGAGGTGCGTGACGAACTCCTTGAGCGAGAGCGAGGCCGCCTTGAGCCCGGTGCCGGCCCCGGCATCGGGCAGCGGCAGGTTCAGGTTGTGGCCGGGCTGCATCAGGTTGACCATGATGAGGCCGAGCATCAGAGAGCAGAACGAGGCGCCGACGAACCAGAGCAGCGCCTTGCCGCCGACCCGGCCGACGGAGGCGGTATCCCCGAGATGGGCGATGCCGACGACCAGCGTGGAGAAGACCAGCGGCGCGATGATCATCTTGATCAAGCGGAGGAACACGTCGGAGACCAGCGCGATGTAGCCGGCGATCTCCTTGGCGGTCTGCGGATCGGGCCAGGTGATGCTGCAGGCGTAGCCGACGGCGATGCCGAGGAGCATGCCGATGAAGATCATCGTCGTGAGTCGCGACCCTGCCATCGGTACTGCTCCTCGCCTGGGCCCGGGATGATCGAGCATTGCAATTCGTTAACGTGTCGCAGGAACTGCGCCACACGCAAGCCCGGCCAGGGGGCGTTACTGGCGTGGTCGACTGTTTTCACGCGACGCTCGGGCGGCGATGAAACCGGTGGCCGGTGTGCTACGGCTGCGGTACGAGACTTGCCCCGCCAAGCTGCCTGCGCTCTCCGTAGGCGGCCCAAGCAACCTGCGCGCGAGAGTTCATGGACGTCTTCGTACAGCAGCTCATCAACGGGCTGACGCTCGGCTCGATCTACGGCCTGATCGCGATCGGCTACACGATGGTGTTCGGCATCATCGGCATGGTGAACTTCGCCCACGGCGACGTCTTCATGGTCTCCTGCTTCATCGCGCTCATCACCTTCCTGCTGCTGACGGTCTGGCTCGGGGTCAGCTCCATCGCGCTGGCCTTCCTGGTGGTGCTGGTGGTCGCCATGGTGCTGACCGCCCTGTGGGGCTGGGCGATCGAGCGGGTGGCCTACCGGCCGCTGCGCGGCTCGTTCCGCCTCGCGCCGCTGATCTCGGCGATCGGCGTCTCGATCTTCCTGTCGAACTTCGTGCAGGTCGTGCAGGGCGCGCGCAACAAGCCGACCCCGCCGATGCTGTCGGGCGGCATCACGCTGTTCGAGCGCGACGGCTACGCGGTGTTCCTGGCCTGGAAGCAGGTGCTGATCATGGCGGTGACCGCCGTGCTGCTCACCGGCTTCTGGTACCTCGTGCAGCGCACGCCCTTCGGCCGGGCGCAGCGCGCCTGCGAGCAGGACCGCAAGATGGCGGCTTTGCTCGGCATCGACGTGGACCGCACGATCTCGCTGACCTTCGTGCTCGGCGCCGCGCTCGCGGCCGTCGCGGGAGTCCTCTACCTCATGTACTACGGCGTCGTGTCCTTCTCGGACGGGTTCGTGCCCGGCGTGAAGGCGTTCACGGCGGCGGTGCTCGGCGGCATCGGCTCGCTGCCCGGCGCCGTGCTCGGCGGCCTGATCATCGGCCTGATCGAGACCTTCTGGTCGGCCTATTTCTCCATCGAGTACAAGGACGTCGCCGCCTTCTCGATCCTGGCGATCGTGCTGATCTTCATGCCGTCGGGCATCCTGGGCCGGCCCGAGGTCGAGAAAGTCTGATGGCCGCCTCGCAGAACGCTCTCCCCGGCTCCGCGATGGCCGGCATCCTGCGCGACGCCGCCCTCTACGCCCTCGTCACCTTCGGCCTCTGCGTCCCGATCATCGCCTACCGGACCGATCCCGGGCCCGGGAGCGAGCTGGTGCTCGTGCCGCGCTGGGGGCTGGTGGCGGCGCTCTGCGCGGCGATCTTCGTGCTACGCCTCGTCCAGCGCCTCGTGCTGCTGCGCCGCGACGCGCGGCGGGCGCTGACCCCCTCCCCGGCCCAGGCCACCGAGGCGGTGCACGGCGAGCCCGACGCCGGGCAGAAGACCTCGAAGGTCGGTCTCTGGCTGTTCATCTTCGTCGCGCTGACCCTGCCGATGATCTCCGCGCTGGCGACCGGCGGCCTGTCCTCGGCCCGCTACTGGATCGACCTCGGCATCCTGATCCTGACCTACGTCATGCTCGGCTGGGGCCTGAACATCGTGGTCGGCCTCGCGGGCCTGCTCGACCTCGGCTACGTCGCCTTCTACGCGGTCGGGGCCTATTCCTACGCGCTGCTGTCGACGACCTTCGGCCTGTCGTTCTGGGTCTGCCTGCCGCTGGCGGGCCTGTTCGCCGGCCTGTGGGGCATGATCCTCGGCTTCCCGGTGCTGCGGCTGCGCGGCGACTACCTCGCCATCGTCACCCTGGCCTTCGGCGAGATCATCCGCCTGGTCCTGATCAACTGGACCGACGTCACCGGCGGCGGGGCCGGCATCTCGTCGATCCCGCGGGCGACCTTCTTCGGCATCCCGTTCACGGCGGGCGAGGGCGGGTTCGCCGCCACCTTCGGCATCCCGTACGACTCGATGCACCGGCTGATCTTCCTGTACTACCTGATCCTCGGGCTGGCCCTGATCACCAACTTCGTCACCCTGCGCCTGCGCCGCCTGCCGATCGGGCGGGCCTGGGAGGCCCTGCGCGAGGACGAGATCGCCTGCCGCTCGCTCGGCATCGACACCACCGCCACGAAGCTCACGGCCTTCGCGCTGGGCGCGGCCTTCGGGGGCTTCGCCGGCTCGTTCTTCGCCGTGCGCCAGGGCTTCATCAGCCCGGAGAGCTTCAACTTCTTGGAGAGCGCCATCATCCTGGCGATCGTCGTCCTCGGCGGCATGGGCAGCCAGGTCGGCGTCGCGATCGCCGCGGTGGCGATGGTCGGCGGGCCGGAGATGCTGCGCAATCTCGGGTTCCTGAAGGCCGTGTTCGGCGAGGGCTTCGACCCCAGCGAGTACCGGCTGCTGCTGTTCGGGCTCGCCATGGTCGCCATGATGGTCTGGCGGCCGCGCGGCCTGATCTCGGAGCGGATGCCGTCCGTGTCGCTCGGCCAGCGGCGCGCGGTCTCGGGCGCCCATGTCAGCGAGGGGCACGGCTGATGGCGACGTCCCCCCTCCCCCCGCCGGTGCTCACGGTCGAGCACCTGACCATGCGGTTCGGCGGGCTCACCGCCGTCTCCGACCTGTCCTTCGAGGCGCGCCGCGGCGACATCACCGCGCTGATCGGCCCGAACGGGGCCGGCAAGACCACGGTGTTCAACTGCATCACCGGCTTCTACAAGCCCACCGAGGGCATGCTGACGCTGGCGCACGCCGACGGCACGGCGCACCTGCTGGAGCGGCTTCCGAACCACAAGGTGAACCGCACCGCGCGGGTCGCCCGCACCTTCCAGAACATCCGCCTGTTCCAGGGCATGACCGTCCTGGAGAACCTGCTCGTCGCCCAGCACGCGCCGCTGATGCGGGCCTCGGGCTACACGATCCTCGGGCTGCTCGGCCTCAAGACCTACCGGGACGCGCAGGCCGCGGCGATCGAGCGGGCCAAGGCCTGGCTCGAGCGCATCGACCTGATGAAGCGGGCGGATGATCCGGCGGGCGCCCTGCCCTACGGCGCGCAGCGGCGCCTGGAGATCGCCCGGGCGATGTGCACCGACCCGGTCCTGCTCTGCCTCGACGAGCCGGCGGCCGGCCTCAACCCGCGGGAATCGGCTGAGCTGAACGGCCTCCTGCGCCACATCCGCGACGCGCACGACACCTCGGTGCTGCTGATCGAGCACGACATGTCGGTGGTGATGGAGATCTCCGACCACGTGGTCGTGCTCGATTACGGCGTGAAGATCGCCGACGGGTCCCCCGCCGATGTGCGGGCCGACCCGAAGGTGATCGCCGCCTATCTCGGCGTCGAGGACGAGGAGGTCGAGGCCGTGGAGGCCGAGGTCGGGATCACCGTGCCGCACGGGGACGCGGCGCACACGGGAGCGTCGGCATGAGCGTCGCCGGCATCAACGTCCTCGTCGAGGAGACGCGGGCGATCCAGGCGGGACGGAAGCCGCCGCTCCTCGCGGTGCGCGACGTCTCGACCTATTACGGCAGCGTCGCGGCCCTGCGCGGGGTCGATCTCGACGTGGCCGAGGGCGAGATCGTCACGCTGATCGGCGCCAACGGCGCCGGCAAGTCGACCCTGATGATGACGATCTTCGGCAGCCCCCAGGCGCGCTCGGGGACGATCACCTATGACGGGCGCGACATCACCCGGCTGCCGACCCACGCCATCGCCCGGCTCGGCATCGCCCAGTCGCCGGAGGGGCGCCGGGTCTTCCCGCGCATGACCGTCTACGAGAACCTCCAGATGGGCGCCGCGCTCCATGACGGGCGCTTCTTCGCCGAGGATCTGGAGAAGGTCTGCACCCTGTTCCCGCGGGTGAAGGAGCGCCTCAACCAGCGCGCCGGCACCATGTCGGGCGGCGAGCAGCAGATGCTGGCCATCGCCCGGGCGCTGATGAGCCGTCCGCGGCTGCTGCTGCTCGACGAGCCGTCGCTCGGCCTCGCGCCGCTCGTGGTGAAGGGCATCTTCGACGCGATCCGGGAGCTGAACCGGACCGACGGCATGACGATCTTCCTCGTCGAGCAGAACGCCTACCACGCCCTCAAGCTCGCCCATCGCGGCTACGTGCTGGTCAACGGTCGGGTCACGATGAGCGGGACGGGTCGGGCGCTGCTCGACGACCCGAACGTCCAGGCCGCCTACCTGGAGGGGGGCCATTCCGGCCCGGTCGGGGCATGATGCCGTTTTCGGTTGATGCCATTGGCATCCCCGTCTTTGCGAGCGGAGCGAAGCAATCCAGGGCGGCGCCCCACCTTTCGAGGTTGCGCTGCCCCAGGTCACCTCGCTGCGCTCGCGATGACGGCGAGGGGCGCGTTAACCGAAGCAATCGACCGGACATCACATGAGCATGCTGCAGGGGATCCTGTACGAGGAGCCGTCGGCTTGGCTGTTCCTGCTGGTGACCGTCGTGATGGGCGGGTGGGCCGGATGGATGGCCGCCCGCGGCATCGCCCGGGGCTGGCGGCCGTTCTGGCAATGCGCCCTGGCGCTGCTTCTGGTGGCAGCCGCCGTGCGCTTCATTCACTACGCCCTGTTTTCGGGCACCCTGCTGTCGCTGCACTACTATGCGGTCGACGCGGTCATCGTCATGATCATCGGCGCTGCGGGCTTCCGCTACACGCGGACGCGCCAGATGACGAGCCAGTACCGCTGGCTCTACGAGAAGACCTCACCGCTGACATGGCGCGCACGGGCGCCCGCGGCCGGCGAGGTCCGATGAGTGCGGCCGGATCCGCACGTGCGGTCCTGACACTTAGGGGAAGTACGCGATGAGATCGATTCTGCTGGCCGGGCTCGCCCTCGGCGCCATGGCGGCGGCCGCGCAGGCCGCCGAGGTCAAGCTCGGCGTCGCCGCGCCGATCACGGGCAACAGCGCCGCCATCGGCGCGCAGCTCAAGAACGGCGCGAGCCAGGCGGTCGAGGACCTCAACAAGGCCGGGACGCTGAAGGGCACGACGCTGACCGTGACGGTCGGCGACGACGCCTCCGACCCGAAGCAGGGCGTCTCGGTGGCCAACAAGTTCGCCAGCGACGGCGTGAAGATGGTCGTCGGCGACTACAATTCCGGCGTGTCGATCCCGGCCTCCGACGTCTACCTCGACGCCGGCATCATCCAGGTCACGCCGGCCTCCACGAACGTGAAGTTCACCGAGCGCGGGATGTGGAACACGTTCCGCACCTGCGGCCGCGACGACCAGCAGGGTGCCGTCGCCGGCAACTACCTGGCCGATCACTTCAAGGGCAAGAAGGTCGCCTTCGTCCACGACAAGACCCCCTACGGCAAGGGGCTGGCCGACGAGACGCTGAAGGCCTTCAAGGCCAAGGGCGGCAAGGAGGTCATGTCCGAGGGTATCAATCCGGGCGAGAAGGACTACTCGGCGCTCGTCTCCAAGCTGAAGTCCGCCAACGTCGACGTCGTCTATTTCGGCGGCTACTACACCGAGGCCGGGCTGATCCTGCGCCAGATGCGCGATCAGGGTCTGAAGGCGCCGATGATGGGCGGCGACGGCATGGTCGACCGCGAGCTGGTGGCGATCGCCGGTCCCGCGGCCGAGGGCACGCTGACCACCTTCCCGCCGGACGCCCGCAAGAACCCGAACGCCAAGGCGGCGCTCGCCGCCTTCAAGGCCAAGAACATCGATCCCGAGGGCTACACGCTCTACTCCTACGCGGCCGTGCAGGTCCTGGCCAAGGCGATGGCCGAGACCGGCTCCAGCGACGGCAAGAAGCTCGCCGAATGGCTGCACCAGGGCAAGCCGGTGGACACGGTGGTCGGCCCGATCGCCTACGACAAGAAGGGCGACATCACCCGGCCCGACTACGTCATGTACGAGTGGAAGAAGGGACCCGACGGCAAGATCGACTACAGCGGCAATGAGCTGACGAAGTAAGCCGCGGTCACGAACCGGGATTTCAGTCCGACGCCGCCTCCCGATACCGCGGGGGGCGGCGTCGTCGTTTTCTATACCGTGGATTCGTCAGCTTTCCGGGCGGATCCGTCCTCCGCACCGCGTGCGTACGCCTAAGAAGTGTGCATGATGCCGCCGGCGCGAGCGTGAGGCCGGCTCAGCGCTTGGGAGGAGGCCATGAGGACGGCAGGGACCGCATCTGCGGACGTGCGCAGAGGCTTGGCCGCAACTTGTCCGTACTCAGCCGCAGGCTCGCGCGGCGCATCGCGCTTTCTCCCGGCACCATCATTGCAAAGGCGTCGCCCGAGCGGGCGGGCCCGCGTACCCCGCCGCCGGCCGATGTCGTTCGGCCCGATCCAGGAGTTCCGTACCGATGCAGTCTGATATCGCTCGCCGCGGCGCCGCCGCGGCGCTGGGCCTGACCCTCGCCCTCGCTCCGATGAGCGTCGGGGCGCAGGAGCTGACCGGCACCCTCAAGAAGGTGAAGGACGCCAACGCCATCGTCATCGGCTACCGCGACGCCTCCGTGCCGTTCTCGTATCTCGGCGCCGATCAGAAGCCGATCGGTTACGCGATGGACATCTGCTACAAGATCGCCGACGCGGTGAAGGCCAAGCTCAACCTCCCGAACCTCGAGGTGAAGCTCAACCCGGTCACCTCCGCCACCCGCATCCCGCTGATGGCGAACGGCACGATCGATCTCGAGTGCGGCTCGACCACCAACAACGCCGAGCGCGAGAAGCAGGTGTGGTTCACCAACTCGCACTTCCTGACCGCGACCCGCTACGTCTCGAAGAAGTCGGCCAACCTGCACACGATCGAGGACCTGAAGGGCAAGACCGTCGTGTCGACCTCGGGCACCACGAACATCAAGCAGATCAACGAGGCCAACACGGAGCGCAAGCTCGGCCTGACGATCCTGCCGGCCAAGGACCACGCCGAGGCGTTCCTGATGGTCGAGACCGGCCGAGCCGCCGCCTTCGTGATGGATGACGTGCTGCTCGCCTCGCTCGCCGCCTCGTCGAAGGACCCCTCCGCCTACGAGATCTCCACCGAGGCCCTGTCGAAGCCCGAGCCCTACGGCATCATGCTCCGCAAGGACGACACGGAGTTCAAGAAGGTCGCGGACGACGCCACCGCCAAGCTCTACACGAGCCCCGAGGGCAAGGCCCTCTACGACAAGTGGTTCACCCAGCCGATCCCGCCGCGCAACATCAACCTCAACCTGCCGATGAGCGCGGAGATGAAGAAGCAGTTCACGACCCCGATCTCGAGCCCCGATCCGGCGGCCTACTGAGACCCGTTCGGTCCGGTTTCATGCCATGATGCGCACCGCGGGCTCCGGCCCGCGGTGCGTCTCTGTAAGTTCACAGTAGAAGCGGCGCGATGAACTACAACTGGAACTGGCGGATCTTCTTCGACGCCTCGCCTGAGGGCAACGGCACGTATCTCGACATGCTGCTCTCGGGGCTCATGTGGACGGTCACGACCGCGCTCTGCTCCTGGGTGATCGCCTTCTTCCTGGGCTCCCTGGTCGGCGTGATGCGCACCCTGCCGTCGAAGCCCGCGAACGCGATCGGCACGGCCTATGTCGAGCTGTTCCGCAACGTGCCGCTGCTGGTGCAGATGTTCCTCTGGTACTTCGTGCTGCCCGAAGTGGTCCCGACCCGGATCGGCGACGCGATCAAGCAATTGCCGGACGCGCCGTTCTACACGGCGGTGGTCTGCCTCGGCTTCTTCACCGCGTCCCGCGTGGCCGAGCAGGTCCGCGCCGGCATCCAGTCGCTGCCGCGGGGCCAGCGCATGGCCGGCACCGCCATGGGCTTCACCACCTATCAGACCTACCGCTACGTGCTGCTGCCCAACGCCTACCGGATCATCCTGCCGCCGATGACCTCGGAATTCCTCAACAATCTCAAGAACACGTCGGTGGCGCTGACCATAGGTCTGCTGGAGCTGACCGCCCGGGCCCGCTCGATGCAGGAATTCTCGTTCCAGGTGTTCGAGGCGTTCACGGCCGCGACGATCCTCTACGTGATCATCAACCTCGTGGTCGTCACGGCGGCGACCTTCCTGGAGAAGGCGGTCGCCATCCCCGGCCAGCGCTGAGGGCCGCCCGCTTCCGCTCCGCCACCCCGCCCGACGGCCACCGGTAACAGGCCCCGATGCTCTCGAATTTCGACTTCTCCGTCATCGTCTCCTCCCTGCCCTACCTGTTCGGTCAGGGCATGGTCTTCACCGTGACGCTCACCGCCATGGCCGCCGTGGGCGGCGTCATCATCGGCACGCTGCTGGCGATGGCGCGCCTGTCGGGCATTCCCGGCCTGTGGCACCTCGCCAAGGCCTACGTCGAGCTCTGCCGCTCGCTGCCGCTGGTTCTGGTGATCTTCTGGTTCTACTTCCTAGTGCCGTATATCGGCGCCTACCTGACCGGATCCTCGACGCCGATCCAGGTCGGCGCCTTCCCGTCGGCCCTGATCACGTTCATGGCCTTCGAGGCGGCCTACTTCTCGGAGATCATGCGCGCCGGCATCCAGTCGATCCCGAAGGGTCAGACGGCCGCCGCCCAGGCCCTCGGGATGAACTACTGGCAGACCATGGGCAACGTGATCCTGCCCCAGGCCTTCCGCAACATGCTGCCGCTGCTGCTGACCCAGACCATCATCCTGTTCCAGGACACGTCGCTGGTCTACGTGCTCTCGCTCACCGACTTCATGGGCGCCGCCTCGAAGGTCGCCCAGCGCGACGGCCGTCTCGTCGAGATGTATGTCTTCGCCGCCGTGGTCTATTTTGCGATCTGCTTCTCGGCCTCGTACCTCGTGCGCCGCCTGCAGCGCCGCGTGGCCATCATCCGCTGACCGACACTGGAGACCGTGTCATGACCTCGTCCCCGATGCCGGCCCCCACCGCCGCCGAACCCGTCGCCGATGCCAGCCACGCGCCGAAGGATGCGGGCCTGCAGCCGGGCAGCCTGATCTCCGGCGCCCAGGCGGTGGCCCCCGGCGAGACGATGATCGCCATCGACAACATCAGCAAATGGTACGGCGACTTCCAGGTGCTGACGAACTGCAGCACCCAGGTCGCCAAGGGCGAGGTCGTGGTCGTCTGCGGTCCCTCGGGCTCGGGCAAGTCGACCCTGATCAAGTGCGTCAACGCCCTGGAGCCCTTCCAGAAGGGCCAGATCACGGTGGCCGGCACGAAGGTCGCCGACAAGGCCACCAACCTGCCGAAGCTCCGCTCGCGGGTCGGCATGGTGTTCCAGCACTTCGAGCTGTTCCCGCACCTGTCGATCACCGAGAACCTCACCATCGCCCAGCGCAAGGTGCTCGGCCGCGGCGCCGAGGACGCGAAGAAGCGCGGCCTCGACCTGCTCGCCCGCGTCGGCCTGGGCGCCCACGCGAACAAGTTCCCGGGGCAGCTCTCGGGCGGGCAGCAGCAGCGCGTCGCCATCGCCCGGGCCCTCGCCATGAACCCGGTGGTGATGCTGTTCGACGAGCCGACCTCGGCGCTGGACCCCGAGATGGTCGGCGAGGTGCTCGACGTGATGGTGGAGCTCGCCAAGGAGGGCATGACCATGATGGTCGTGACCCACGAGATGGGCTTCGCCCGCAAGGTCGCCGACCGGGTGATCTTCATGGATCGCGGCGAGATCGTCGAGGACGCCCGGAAGGACGAGTTCTTCGGCAGCCCCCGCTCCGAGCGCGCGCAGACCTTCCTGTCGAAGATCCTGCAGCACTGACGGCGGGCCGTCAGGCCAGCGCCTCCTGCGCGGCCCGGTATTCCCGGCCGTGCCGGCAGTAGCCCTCGACGATGCGGATCATCATCGCCCGCTTCTCGGCGTCGAGGGGCCCCAGGATGCGGGCGGGGCGGCCGCCCCAGAGGTAGCCGGCCTCCAGGATCTGCCCGGGATCGGTGGTGGCCCCGGCCGCCAGCATGACGTCGTCGGCGATGAGGGTGCCGGCCGCGATCGTCGCGCCGATGCCGATCAGCGCCCGCGCCCCGATCCGGCAATCGGCGATCCGGACATTGTGGGCGATGGTCGTGTCCCGACCGATCACCACCCCGTCCGCCCGGGTGCGGATGACCGTGTTGTCCTGGATGTTGGTGTCCGCGCCGACCACGATCGGTCCGACTTCCGCGTTGAGGTCGCAGCAGAACAGCACGCTCACGCCGGCGCCGAGGCTCACCCGTCCGCGCAGGCGGGCGGTGCGCGCCACGAAGACGCTGTCCTCGACCTCCAGCGCCTCCCCGGCCGGGAGCGCGGGCCCGTCGCCCATCCGCTCGCGCAACCGCTCGGCCCGCTCGGCGACCTCGTCGGATCCGATCGCGCGGCTGGGGCGGGCCGGGCTGCCCGCGTAGGCGAAGCCGCCGGGCAGCGTCGCCCGGGGGAAGACCGTCGCGCCGGCCTCGAGGACCGCGCCGTCGCCGACCTCGGCGCCGTCGAGGATCACCACGTCGTCCTCGACGACGACGTCGGAGCCGAGCGTGCAGGCGTGGACCACGCTGTTGCGCCCGACCGTGACCCGGTCGCCGCACCGGGTGCCGTGCGTCGCGGTGGCGATGTGCACCGTCGAGCGGTGGCCGAGCCAGAAGCGGTCGCCGAGGGTGACGGTCTGGCCGTCCGCGCGAATCACCGCCTCGTCGCCGATCCAGGCCTGCGCGCCGATCCGGGCGGCGCCGATCACCGTGCTGCCGCGGCCGCACCAGACGGGGCGACTGGCGAAGTCCGGCTGCTCGCCGTCGTAGGGCAGGATCAGGTCGGGGGTCACGCGGGTATCCTTCTCCAGCGCCGTCCGGAGCGCGCGGGGACATCCGGACGATGGCGGGCCGCGCGCCGGGCCGGCAGGGCGCGACGGACCGTGTCATATAGCGGCGGGACCGGGTGTGACAGGGACGGGGCTGGTCCGCGAAGCCGGGGCCTCCTATGGATCGGGCCATGAGCGCCCCCGTCCCGAGCGTCGGCATCCAGGCCGAGCCCTTCGACACCGCGGCCGAGATCGCCGGCCTGAGCGCCGCGCTGGGCGGCCGGGCCGGCGCCATCGTGACCTTCACCGGCCTGTGCCGCGACGAGGGCGGGCGGCTGACCGCCCTCGAGCTGGAGCACTACCCCGGCATGGCCGAGGCCGAGATCCGGCGCGTCGCCGACGAGGCGATGGCGCGCTGGCCGCTCCAGGCCCTGCGGGTGATCCACCGGCACGGCCTGGTCCGTCCGGGCGACGGCATCGTGCTGGTGGTCACCGCCGCCAGCCACCGGGTCGCGGCGTTCGAGGCCGCGGACTTCCTGATGGACTACCTCAAGACCCGCGCCCCGTTCTGGAAGCGGGAGCACCTCGCCGACGGCACGACCGGCGGCTGGGTCGAGGCGGCGGCCCACGACGAGGCCGCGGCCGGCCGCTGGGCCTGATGGCCGTGCCCGGGGTCGCGCTCAGGCTGCCCCAGGGCGCTCGACGATCGGCGCGATGATCGGGGCCGCGCCCGCGGCACCGACGCGCGAGTCCGGGACGGACCACGCCGCCGGGCCGATGGCCGGTGTCGATGGGCCGGCCCGGGCCGAGGGGCGGACCCTGTCGGTCGCCGTCCGTGCCGACGGTGCGGCTCCCGGCGGCCGGAGCCTGCGGTCCGGCGACTTGCGCGGACGACGCGCGGACGACGCGCGGACGCGCATCCCCACCCCGGATTGCACAGAAGCCGGCCGCCGGACTTGACCCCTGAGAGCCCACGGCGTTCGTGAGCCCGCGGTTTAGGAGCGACGATGTCGGACAGCAGCCTTCAGGAACTGGACGGCCCCGTCGGGCCCTGGCGCGGGGCCGCACCGCTGGCGGCCTCGGGGATCGCCGTGGTGTGCTTCGTGGTGGCGCTGGCCCTGGCCTGGATGTCGGCCGGCACGCTCCTCTTGATCTTCGCCGGGGTGCTCCTCGGCGTGTTCCTCGACGGCCTGACCCGCGGGCTCGGCCGCGTCCTGCCCCTCCGGCGAGGATTGCGGCTGTCCATCGCCAGCCTCGCGGTCGCCGCCGCGGTGATCGGCTTCGGGAGCTACGGCGGCGCCACCATCGTCCAGCAGGGCCGCGACCTCGGGACGACGATCAAGGATCAGGCCGGAACCGTCACGGGCTGGCTGTCGGAGCGGGGCATCGACGTGCCGAGCCTCGCGCCGCAGGGCGGTGGCAAGGACGGCTCGACGGATGCGGGCCAGAGAGAGGGGGGGCTCGGCGGCCTCGCCAACGGCCTGCTGAAGGGCGGCAGCTCGATGGTGTCGGATGCCGGCAGCGTCCTGGGGCCGGCCGCGGCGGTGATCCTGGGCCTGTTCGACGCCCTCGGCAACGTGCTGGTGATCGCCTTCCTGGGGCTCGCCTTCGCGGCCGACCCGAAGGCCTACCGGGACGGGGTCGTCCGGTTCGTGCCGCCGGCGAAGCGCTGGCGGGCCAGCCAGGTCCTCGACGGGGCCGGCGAGACCCTCCGCCACTGGCTGTTCGGCCAGCTGATTATCATGGCGGTGATCTTCCTGTGCACCTGGGCCGGCCTCGCCTTCCTGGGTATCGGCGGCGCGCTGATCCTCGGCCTGCAGGCTGGCCTGCTCGCCTTCGTGCCCACGGTCGGGCCGCTGGTGGCGGGCCTCGTCATCGTCCTGGCCGCCCTGGCCTCGGGCACGAAGGCGGTGATCGGCGCGATCGGCGTCTATCTCGCGGTCCAGTGCCTGGAGAGCTACGGCCTGACGCCGTTCATCCAGAAGCGGGCGCTCGACATCCCGCCGGCCACGATCTTCGCCGGCCAGCTGATCCTGGGCGTGATCTTCGGGCTCTGGGGCATCGCCCTCGCCCTGCCGCTGATGGCGGTGATCAAGGTCCTGCTGGAGCAGCTCTACGTGGAGGACACGCTCCACGAGCAGCCGAGCAGCTGAGCGCCCCGGGCGCCCGCGCCGTCGACGGGCGCGGGCGGCCGGTCAGCCGCGCAGCGCGGCCTCGATCATCCGGGCGACCGCCAGGGCCCGGCCGTCGTCGCCGAAGCGGCCGATCACCTGGACGCCCACCGGCAGGCGGTGGCCGGGCACCGGCACGTTCACGCAGGGCACGCCCATCAGCGTCCACAGCTGGTTGAAGCGCGGGTCGCCCGTCGAGGCCAGGGTCGCGGGCGCCGGGCCCGGCGCCGAGAAGGTCAGGATCGCGTCGTAATCGGCGAAGAGGCCCTTCAGCACCCGGCGGGCGTGATGGCCGTGGCGGCGCCCGTCATCGTACTGGGCCGGGCTGATCGTCGCCCCGTCATCGAGATGGGCGCGGGTGCGCGGCGGCAGCGCGTCGACCTGCGTGTCGTACTCCCAGGCCAGCGCCAGCCGACCCTCGTAGTTCTGGATGAGGCGGTGGCGTTCCCAGGCCTGCGCCAGCTCGGTCGGCAGGGCGAGGTCGCTCACCCGCGCCCCGGACCGCTCGGCCGCCTGCCGGGCGCGGGTGAGCGCCGCCTCGGCCTCCGGCTCGGGGGTGCCGGCGAAATCCTGCCGCACCACGGCGATGCGCGGCGCCGAGCCCCCCTCCGCCCGCTCGATCTCCGGCCGCCCGGTGACGAGCGCGAGGGCGTGGGCGACGTCCGCGACCCCGGCGGCGAACAGCCCGACCGTGTCGAGGGCCCACGAGTAGGTCTTCACGCCGACCGTGGGGATCAGCCGGAACGACGGCTTCACCGCCGCGCAGCCGCAGAAGCTCGCTGGCCGGATCACCGAGCCTGCCGTCTGCGTGCCCAGGGCCAGCGGCAGCATCCCGGCGCCGACGGCGGCGGCCGAGCCCGCCGAGGAGCCCCCCGGCGTGTGGCCGGGATCGTGCGGGTTGACCGTCTCGGTCGGATCGCTGCTGGCGAAGGCCGTGGTGGTGGTCTTGGCGAGGGCGACGGCACCGAGCTGCTTCAGCCGGCTCACGACCGCGGCGTCGCCCCGGGGCTTCCAGCCCGCGTAGATCGGCGAGCCCATCTGGGTCGGCAGGCCCGCGCTGTCGATGATGTCCTTCACGCCGACCGCGATGCCGGCGAGCGGCCCGGTCTCGGGGATCGCCGGCGCCGCGTCGAGGGTGACCAGCGCGCGCAGGTCCGGCTCCCGCGCGGCGATCGCGGCGCGGCACAGGTCGATCGCGCCCGCGGGCGTCAGGGTGCCGGCTTCGATGCGGGCGCGGAGGTCGAGAAGCGAGAGCATAATGCATTCAGTCCGCGGTCCGCGGCGCTGTCAACCGAGACGCCACAGCCGACGGCATTCCCGAAACGCCGTTGACGAACGCTTTACGCGACCGTGCGCATCGTCCGGGTCATGTGGCGTGGCGTATCCCTGTTCTCGGCCCTTGCGCTGTTCGGTGCGGGCCTCACCGCGTGCTCGATCAATCATTTCGAGCGACGTGAACCGTGGCGCGATCAGGCGGAGCAGGTCTGCCTGGCCAAGAAGCTCGTCGAGCCCTCGGAGTACATCACGCCCATCGCGGCGATGGATGGCCCGGGGCCCTGCGGCATGCAGCAGCCCTTCCGGGTGACGCGGCTCGGCAGCGGCTCCGTCCTGCTGAAGCAGCGGATGACGCTGGGCTGCCCGGCGCTGGCCGAGGCCGAGGCGTGGCTCGCCGACACGATCCAGCCGGCCGCCAACCTCTACTTCGGCGTGCCGGTGGCCGAGATCAACGCCGGCTCCTATTCCTGCCGCGGCCGCAACAACCAGCCCGGCGCCAAGCTCTCCGAGCACGGTTTCGGGAACGCGATCGACGTCATGTCGATCAAGCTCGCCGACGGCCACGTGATCACCGTCAAGGGCGGCTGGCGCGGCACGGAGGCCGAGCAGGGCTTCCTGCGCGAGATCTTCCTGGGCGCCTGCCAGCGCTTCACCACCGTGCTGGCGCCCGGCTCGAACGTGTTCCACTACGATCACATCCACGTCGATCTCGCACGGCACGACCCGCGCGGTCTGCGCCGGATCTGCAAGCCGCTGATCAAGTTCACGCCGCAGCTCGGCACCGGGGCCGAGCGGCCGCTGAGCCGCCCGATCCCGCCGCAGCGCCAGCCCGCCGGCCCTCAGGCGCCGGTGGACGTCGAGGAGGACGATCCCTACGGCGTGTCGCCGATGTCGAAGGCCGGGAGCGCGACCCAGGTCGCCCGTGCGCCCGCCCGGCCCCTCGACCGTCCGGCCGCGGCCTCGGCCTACACCGCGACGGCGCCCGTGCGGCCGGCACCGCGGGTCGCCGCCGCCCACGACGAGCCCGCGCAGGAGTACGACGAGCCGCTGCAGCTCGGCGCGCCGCCGAGCGCGGAGCCGATCTACTGAGAGGCGGGCGCGACCCGCGGGGCTCGCGCCGGGCGCCGGATCCGGCCGGGCGCCGATCCCGCGCCGCGCCCCGACCGGTGACTGTAGCGGCCGCGCCGCACAGGCCGGCAAAGCGCCGGCGCGGGACTGCCGGAGCTTGACTGGCGGCGCGGCGAAGCCATCGTTCGCGGATGCAGGATCGCACATCCGTCGAGGCACGCGCCATGCGCCCGGTTCTTCACGGCTTCGCCCTCGGGCTGGCCCTTCTCGCCCTGGCCCAGCCGGCGCTCGCCCGGTCGGCCCGGGAGGACATCGAGCCCGCCGAGGAGCGGATCTTCCCGTTCGACGCGCAGATCCCGGGCTGCCAGGACCCGTCGGTGCTGGAGCGGGTCTCGACCAACTTCGCCGAGAAGGAGGCGAAGTTCTGGAACTCGTCGATGACGATCCTGTCCTTCGACACGATCGAGCGCACCGCGTGGCGGCCCTGGGGCCTCGACACCTATCCGCGCCGGTTCTGCACCGCGACCGTGACCACCTCCGACGGGGTCCGCCGCAAGGTCGACTACTCGGTGCGCGAGAGCCTCGGCATCATCGGCGCGACCTGGGGCGTCGAGTTCTGCATCCACGGCCTCGACCGGGACCTCTCCTACGCCTACGCCACCGCCTGCCGGATGGCGCGTCCCTGACCATGCGCGGGCGCGCCGCCGGCCTCGCGGGCCTGCTCCTCGCCGGGTCGGCCGCCGCCCCGGCCGCCGCCCAGGATTACGGCGGCTTCGCCCGGCGCGGCGCGCCCGGCGACTTCGACTTCTACGTCCTCGCCCTGTCGTGGTCGCCGACCTACTGCGCGGGGCCGGGCGCCCGCCGGGACGACGTCCAGTGCGCCCCCGGACGCGGCCTGGGCTTCGTCGTCCACGGCCTGTGGCCGCAATACGCGAGCGGGTATCCGCAGAACTGCTCGGCGGTGAACCGCGCCCCGACCCGGCAGGCCATGGAGGTCGCCGGACAGGTCTACCCGAGCGAGGGCCTCGCGCGGTACGAGTGGCGCAAGCACGGCACCTGCTCGGGTCTCGATCCCGCCGCCTATTTCGCGGCCGCCCGCACGGCGCGGCTCGCGGTGACGATCCCCGACGGGCTCAAGGGCGGCGCCCCGCCGCAGACCCTCGCGCCGATCGAGATCGCCCGGCAGTTCGTGGCGGCCAATCGCGGCCTGCGCCCCGACATGATGGCGGTCACCTGCACCCGCGGGCAGCTGCAGGAGGTCCGGATCTGCTTCGGCAAGGACCTGCGCGGCTTCACCCCCTGTCCCGAGGTCGCCCGCGGCAATTGCCGGGCGCCCGAGGTGAGCCTCGACGCCGCGCGCTGAGTTTTTTCCGCCTTTCGCACGCCGGCCCCTGGACCCGGCGCCCGGGATCGGCTTCAGCGCGCTGCCATGAACTATCGGCACGCCTTCCACGCCGGCAACCACGCCGACGTCCTCAAGCACCTCGTCCTGGCGCGGGTGCTCGACCACCTGCGCCGCAAGGACAAGCCGTTCCGGGCGCTGGACGCCTTCGCGGGCCTCGGCGTCTACGATCTCGAGGCCGACGAGGCGGCCCGGACCGGAGAGTGGCGGGACGGCTGGGGCCGGATGGGGGCGCCCTTCGCGCCGGAGGTGGAAGCGCTGCTGGAGCCCTACCGGGCCGCGGTGGCGGCGGTGCGCGCTCGACACGGCACCACCGCCTATCCGGGCTCGCCGGCCGTGATCCGCGAGGCGCTCCGCCCTGGCGACAAGGGCGTGTTCGTCGAGCTGCACCCGGCGGACGCCGCGACCCTGCAGGACCGCTACGCCCGCGATCCCCGCACCAAGGTGATGAACCTCGACGGCTGGACCGCGATCAACGCGCAGATCCCGCCGCCGGAGCGGCGCGGCCTCGTGCTGATCGACCCGCCCTACGAGGTGCCCGGCGAGATCGAGCGCCTCGGCGCCCATCTCGCCCGCGCGGTGGCGAAGTGGCCGACCGGCCTGTTCCTGGCCTGGTACCCGATCAAGGACGCCGCGGCCCTCGACCAGATGGTCCGCGACCTCGGGGCCGCCCTGCCCCGCCCCGCCCTGCGGCTCGACCTGCTGATCGACCGGCCGGACGACCCGACGCGGCTGACCGGCAGCGGCCTGATCGTCGTCAACCCGCCCTGGCGCCTCGCCGAGGAGGCGATGCTGTTCCTGCCGGCGCTCGCCGAACGTCTGGCCCGGCAGGACTTCGGAGGGTTTCGCTGCGATCCGATCGGCCCGGCCGCCTGACTCGGTAGAATTGGGGCGCCGCGCCGAAGACCTCCGGACCCTCGCGGAAGGAAAAGGACGGGGTTCCGATACAATTGTGGCGGCAAAGTCACATTTCCGCAACGAACGTAGTCAGCGATACGGAACTGCCTAAAAATTATGCAACTGCTTCATGTTTGATTTTGTGTCAATCGCACCGCGATGTCAGCTTGGCCGTCGACGAACCCGAACGAGCTGCGACACCATGCTGAAGCGATCCACCCTGGCCGGCCTGGCCACCGTGCTGCTGTCCTCGACCAGCATCCTCGCGGCCGACCTGTCGGCCCCGGCGCCGGTTCCGGTCGCGCCTCCCGCCGAGCCCTGCAAGGCCACGCTCCTCGGCCCGGCCTACGGCGGCGTGATCAAGGCCAACCCGAATCCGAGCTGCTTCTCGGCCGGACCGCTCGGCGACCTCTACGTGGGCGGCGCCATCACCGGCTACGGCTACACCCAGTCGAACCCGTTCGCGTCGTTCTCGACCCCGGCGGCGCCCAACGACCGCGACCGCGCGGCCCGGTTCGACTTCTCGAACGTGCAGGGCATCATCCAGAAGCCCGAGGGCGCGTTCCAGTTCTACATCCAGGCCGGCGGCTACTCGATCCCGCAGCTTGGCTTCCCCACCCTCAGCACCTTCACCCAGACCGACCTTCTGTTCGGCCCGGTCCCGGTCGCCTACGGCAAGATCCAGATCAACGATGAATGGTCGGTCCAGGGCGGCCGGATGTTCACCATGATCGGCACCGAGCTGCTGTTCACCTACCAGAACCTGAACATCAACCGCGGACTCCTGTTCGTGCAGGAGAACTTCATCAACCAGGGCGTGCAGGTCAACTACAGCAGCGGGCCGCTCTCGGTGTCGGTCGCCGGCACGGACGGGTTCTTCTCCAACGAGATCTCGTGGTTCACCGGCAACGTCGCCTACAAGCTCGACGACTACAACACGATCGGCGTCAACGGCGGCCTGAACCTCGGCCGCACCAACGCCCTCGACCGCAGCCCGCGCTACCAGTTCGCGACGCCGAACCTCCAGCAGAACAGCGGCATCTTCAACATCAACTACACCTACGCGAACGGCCCGTGGATCATCTCGCCGTACTTCCAGTTCACCAACGTCGAGCGTGACCTGCGCGTCGGCATCGCCAACTCGGCCTCGACCTACGGCGGGGCGCTGCTGGCGGCCTACTCCTTCACCGACAACTTCGCCCTGGCCGGCCGCGTCGAGTACACCGAGCAGACGGGCGTCCGCGGGTCGGGCGGCACCAACCTGCTGGGCTTCGGCGCCGGCAGCAACGCCTTCTCGGTGACCGTCACGCCGACCTTCACCTTCGACCGCTACTTCTTCCGGGTGGAGTACGCCCACGTCGAGCTCGGCGGGATCACCCGCGGCAACCTCGCGGAAGGCACGCTCGGCACCGGCTTCGGCCGCACCGGCAACCGCACCTCGCAGGACCGCTACATGGTCGAGACCGGCATCACCTTCTGATCGGACCGCCCGGTCCGGCTCAGGACGCCTGTCAGCGAGCCCCCGGCCTCAGGCCGGGGGCTTTTTCGTGGCCGCGCGACACCGGTCCCGGCCCGGCACGCCTTCCCCGAGTTAGGCTCGCCTGAGCAGGCGCCGGCCCGGCCGGTGGCCTTCCTCGCCGGTGTCGCGGAAGCCGAGCTTCTCCAGCAGGCCCCAGGAGGCGACGTTGGCGGGGCGGCACTCCGCCACGACGACGCGCGCCGGGAAGCGCCCCCCGAGGAGATCGAGGATCGCCGAGACGGCCTCGTAGGCGTAGCCGCGCCCGCGGGCGGCGCCGCCGACCCAGTACCCGATCTCGATCGTGCCGGCGCCGCGCAGATGCGTGCCGAAGACGCCGACGAGCGCGCGCCCGGGCGGATCGGGCGCGCCGTCCCGCGTCCAGGCGCCGAGGAAGCAGTCCCGGCCCCGGGCGCAGCTGCGAATCAGGTCCTCGGCATCTTGCAGGGTGAACGGCGTCGGCAGGAAATCCACCGCCGCGGTGATGGCCGGATCGTCGGTGAGCGCGCGGACGGCCGGCGCGTCGGCAGGCCGGAGGGCGGCGATCGCGAGGCGCGCCGTCTCGAGCGCCGGCAGGTCGGCCAGGGTGTCGCGCGCGCCGCGGATGGTAAACATGGATGCGATGTGGGGTGCCGGCCGGTTACGAAAAGGGACGATCCCGCGAGCGGGAATCATCCTCTGGGCCGCGCGAAAACCTTGCACCTACCTTCGCTCCAGGGTCGCAGACCGCCGGAACGGGAACGGTTGCTTAACCTGAATCCGTCTTCATTGGCGCATCAGGTTGCGTCAGGCAAACGGGTGCGTCGATGCGGGTGCGCGGTACGGGTCAGATGTTGCGGACGCTGTCGCGCGTCGCGCTCATCGGCATCATCGGCGGTGCGGCTGCCGCCTGTTCGTCGGACGCGTCGCGTCTGACGAACCCGTTCTCGAACCCGTTCGACTCGGAACCCTCCGCGACCGGCAGCCTGCCGGACGGGAGCCTCAAGTCCGTCCCGCCGGTCCGGACGGGCCGCATCCAGTCGGAGGCGCTCGGCGCCCCCGCCGCCGCGCGGCCGTCCGCCGCCGCGACGCCGGTTCAGACCAACGCCGCCGCCCCCGCGACCCGCGTCGCCTCGACCGGCAAGGTCGGCTGGAGCGCCGAGGGTGGCACGCAGATCACCGTGTCGCGCAACGACAGCCTGAACCAGATGTCGACCCGCTTCGGCGTGCCCGCTTCGGCGATCCTGGCCGCCAACGGCCTGAGCAACGCGAACCAGATCACGCCCGGCCGCCAGATCGTGATCCCGGTCTACAACGCCTCCGGGCTGAACCCCGCCGCGTCCCCGATGACCGCCCGGCCGGCCCGGGCCGCCGAGGAGAAGCGCGAGGACGCCAAGCAGGTCGAGAACAAGATCGCGACCAAGCGAGAGGAGGCCAAGGAAGCCGCCAAGGAGGCCGCCCAGAAGCTGGCCGAGGCGAAGGCCGCCAAGGAGGCCGCGCAGAAGGCCGCCGCCGCCGAGAAGGAGGCGGAGCGCAAGGAGGCGCTCGCCCGCGACGCCGCCGCCCGCAAGGTCGCCGACGCCAAGACCCGCAAGGACGTCGCCCTGAAGGAGGGCGAGAAGCCGAAGCACGTGCGCCCGGGACAGGTCGCCAAGGCGGACGAGAAGAAGGCCGACGAGAAGAAGGCGGATCCGAAGGCCGAGGCCAAGGCGAAGGCCGAGGCGAAGGCTCAGGAGGCCAAGGCCGAGGCGAAGGCCGCCGCGAAGGCGGAGGCCGCCCAGAAGCTGGCCGAGGCGAAGGCCGCCAAGGAAGCCGCCCAGAAGGCCGCCAAGGAGGCTGCCAAGGAGGCTGCCGCCGCCGAGAAGGTCGAGAAGGTCGCCGCCAAGGAGGCGCCGAAGGCGGCCCCGGTCGCTGCCGCGCCGGCCAAGCCCGAGCCCGCCGCCACCGGCTCCGTGGCCGAGGCGACGGAGAACTTCCGCTGGCCCGCCAAGGGCCGGGTGATCTCCGGCTACGGCACCTCCGGCAACGAGGGCATCAACATCGCCGTGCCGGAGGGTACTCCGGTCAAGGCCGCCGAGGAGGGCACGGTCGCCTATGCCGGCTCCGACGTGAAGGGCTACGGCAAGCTGGTCCTCGTGCGCCACGCCAACGGCTACGTCTCGGCCTACGCCCATAACGGCGAGATCGACGTGAAGCCCGGCGAGAAGGTCAAGCGCGGCCAGACCATCGCGAAGTCCGGCGCCTCCGGAAACGTGACCTCGCCGCAGCTGCACTTCGAGATCCGCAAGGGCGGCGCGCCCGTGGATCCGATGTCCCAGCTCGCCAGCAACTGAGACGGACCGCGCGGGGCCGAGGCCGGCCCGCGCGGCACCGAACGAGAGGCAAGATGCGGCGGCGGTCCCGGACGGGGCCGCCGTTTCGCGTCGTCCGCCGTCCGGCCGCCCCGGCTCGCGACCCGCGCCGGCTGTCCTAAGCCTTCGGCGCCTGCAGCGTCCCCTCGGGGCTGTGACGGTCGACGGTCTCGGGCAGGGCCTGCGCCAGGGTCGGGAACAGCTGGTCCATCGGAACGCCGAGCTTCTCCGCCATCTGGCGCACCTGCTCGTTGTCGAGGACCTTGCGCAGATCCTCGGCTGTGATCGGCTCGTTCGGGCCGCGGCCGAGCCAGGAATTGACCTGGCTCTCGTAGCCGGAGCGCCGGAGCTGATCGAGCAGCGCGTTCAGTCCGCCGGGCAGCACCTGCTGGATCACGCCCGGCAGTGCCTTCAGCGCGATCTGCCCCAGCGAGCCGCCGAGAGTGTTGAGCAGACTCATGTGGACCCCCGTCGAATGGTCAGTGGCGCGAGTCTAGAGCAATCTCCGCGAAGCGGGAGAGGCCGGTGGTCCGCGACGCGCCGGTGTGAACCGCAATTTAGTCGACAGCGATCGGCCTTTGGTCCGGAATGCCGGCCGGGACATCGGTCCGCGGTCGGCTCTCATGAGATCCCTGGCGCTGTCATGCGTGCTCGCGGTCGCGTCCGTCTCCGCGGCCCTGCCGGACGCGGAAGCGACGCGTCCGGTGCAGGAGCGCTTTGCTCAAGAGCGCCCTCTAGCGGATGCCGTCTTCGTTCGGCCGCTCTATGGCACGTACCGCCATTGTGGCGGCTCCTGCCTGAAGAGCGGCGAACTGTCGTGGTTCTGCTTCGCCAGGCAGAGCTGCCACCTGAGCTGCGCGACCGCGCCGCCGCAGATGAAGTGCGCCGCCCCGTGAGGTGGGCGATCAGCGGACCTGGGTGCTGAAATTCGGCTGCGGCTTCAGCGTGCCGTTCTCGCTCTGGTCGGCGACCGCCGCGGGCAGGAACTCCGCCAGCACTGTGGGGACCCGCGCCTCCGGAACGCCGAGATCGTACGCGAGGCGCTCGGTCACGCCCTGCGGCAGGCAGGCCGCGATGGCGCTCTCCGGCACCGTCTGCCGCGCGCCCGAGCCGAGCCAGGATGCCACCGCCTCCCCGTGCCCGGTCTCCCGCAGGCGGTCGAGGAAGGACGGGAGGCCGCCGGGATAGAACTTCGCCAGCGACAGGGCGAGCTTGCCGCTGCCGGTCTCCTCGAGGGCCCGGTCGGCCGCCGCAACCACATCGCCGATCAGGGTCTTCGCACCGTCGAGCAGGCCCATGGTTCTCCACCGTCGCGCTTCTTCGTCGCAGGGTGAAGTCGGGCGCGAACCGGCGACGGCAAGCGCGTGCGGCAATTGCGCGGCGAACCGGCTAGGATCCCGGCGTCACGAACCCGGGAGCCATCGATGAAGCGCGTGCGGGCCGGCGTCCTGGAGGTCGCCTATCTCGAGTCCGGTCCGGCCGGCGGGCCGACGGCGGTGCTGCTCCACGGCTTCCCCTACGACGTCCACGCCTGCGCGGCCGCGGCCGCGCAGCTCGCCGCCGACGGCGTGCGCTGTCTCGTGCCGTACCTGCGCGGCTACGGGCCGACGCGCTTCCTGGATGCCGCCACGCCGCGCTCCGGCGAGCAGGCGGCGCTCGGGGCCGACCTGCTCGCCTTCCTCGACGCCCTCGGCGTCGGGAGCGCCGTGCTCGCCGGCTACGATTGGGGCGGCCGGGCCGCCTGCGTGGTGGCGGCGCTCTGGCCGGGCCGGGCCCGGGGCCTCGTCAGCTGCGGCGTCGGCTACAACATCCAGAACATCCCGGCCGCCGGGCGGCCGGCCGCGCCGGAAACCGAGTACCGCCTCTGGTACCAGTACTATCTCCACGGCGAGCGCGGCCGCGTTGGCCTCGCGGAGAACCGGGACGCCTTCTGCCGCCTGCTGTGGCAGCTGTGGTCGCCGACCTGGGCCTTCGACGCGGAGACTTTCGCGCGGACCGCCCGCGCCTTCGACAATCCCGACTTCGTCGACGTGGTGGTGCATTCCTACCGCCACCGCTTCGGCCTCGTTTCGAGCGATCCGGCGCTGGTGGCGATCGAGGGGCGGCTGGCGGCCCAGCCGGCGATCGCCGTGCCGTCGATCGTGCTGCTCGGCGCCGATGACGGCGTCGGGCCGCCGCCCGCCACGGATACCGACGCCCGCCATTTCACCGGGCCGTACCGGCGTGAGATCGTCGCGGGGGTCGGCCACAACTTTCCCCAGGAGGCGCCGGACGCCTTCGCGGCGGCGATACGCGCCCTGCTATGAGCGCGCCGCCGATGCCCGGCGGTTCGGCGTTGCTTTCGGGAAGCCCCTGGCTATAGTCCGCGCGCTTTTCGACAGGTCTGCGGGCGCCACATCCGGCGGCAGGCCTGCGCGCCATTCGCAGGAGACGCTCGTTGATCACCCCCGCCTTCGCGCAAGGGGCCGGTGCGGCCGCTGGCGGAGCGGAGATCGCCTTTCAGGTGGTCCCGTTCGTCCTGATTTTCGTGATCATGTACTTCCTGATCCTGCGACCGCAGCAGAAGCGGGTCAAGGACCACCAGGCGCTGCTCAAGTCCGTGCGCCGGGACGACACGGTCGTCACCAACGGCGGCCTCGTCGGCCGCGTGACCAAGGCTTCGGACGACCAGGCCGAGATCGAGGTCGAGATCGCCCCGAACGTGCGCGTGCGGGTGGTCCGGTCGATGATCTCCGAGGTCCGCGCCAAGGGCACGGTGAAGGCCGCCTGATTCCCGGTTGAACCGGCCGGCGCCGCGCGCCGGCCCAAAAGAGAAAAAGACGGCCGATGCTGCGCTTCTCCCGTGCGAAGATCATCGCGACACTGGGCCTGATCCTGGTGGGGCTGATGCTCGCCGTGCCGAGCTTCTTCTCGCCCGAGCAGCGCAAGAGCTTCGTCGCCAGCCTGCCCCCCTGGTTCCCCAGCTGGGTGGTGCCGACGCGCGCGATCGTGCTCGGCCTCGACCTGCAGGGCGGCTCGCAGCTGCTGCTCGAGGTGGACCAGAACGAACTGATCGCCTCGCAGGCGAAGGCCCTGCGCGACGACGTGCGCCGCGTGCTCCAGCAGGAGAACGTCCGCGCCGACGGCGGCATCGGCCTGCTGCCGCGCGGCGTGCAGGTGAAGATCGACGACGCCGCCGCCCGGGCCAAGGTCCTGCCGAAGCTCCAGGAGCTGTCGCAGCCGATCACCACCTCGATCGGCCAGACGGCGGCCCGCACCCTGGACATCGCCGAGCAGCCGGGCGGGGTGATCCGCTTGACCCTCACCGATGCCGGCATCACCGACCGCACCCGCCGGGCCGTGAGCCAGGGCATCGAGGTCATCCGGCGCCGCCTCGACTCGACCGGAACCACCGAGCCTTCGATCCAGCAGCAGGGCGCGGACCGGATCCTGATCCAGGTGCCCGGCGAGCAGAACCCGGAGCGGCTCGAGAAGCTGCTCGGCTCCACCGCCAAGCTCGAGTTCCGCATGCTCGCCGACAGCCCCTCGGGCGACGTCGACATGCTGCCCTCCAAGGACGAGAAGGGCGCCAAGGTCCCGGTGGAGCGCCGGGTCATGGCCGACGGCGGCGAGCTGACCGACGCGCAGCCGTCCTTCGACCAGCAGTCCCACGAGCCGATGGTGAGCTTCAAGTTCAACCTGCGCGGCGCGCAGCGCTTCGGACAGGCGACCTCGGAGAATATCGGCCGGCGCATGGCGATCGTGCTCGACAACGAGGTCGTGTCGGCCCCGGTGATCCGCTCGGCGATCACCGGCGGCTCGGGCCAGATCACCGGCAATTTCACCGTGCAGCAGGCCAACGATCTGGCGGTCCTGCTGCGCGCCGGCGCGCTGCCCGCGAAATTCACCGTGGTCGAGCGCCGCGTCGTCGGCCCGGGCCTCGGCCGCGACTCCATCGAGGCCGGCAAGCTCGCGACCCTGGTGGCGGCGGCCCTCGTCGTGACCTTCATGTTCGCGACCTACGGGACCTTCGGTTTCATCGCCAACATCGCCCTCATCGTCCACGTCGGGCTGATCCTCGGCCTGATGTCGGTGCTGGAGGCGACCATGACGCTCCCGGGCATCGCCGGCATCGTGCTCACCATCGGCACCGCGGTGGATTCGAACGTGCTGATCTACGAGCGCATGCGCGAGGAGCAGCGGGCCGGCCGCTCGCTGATCTCGGCGCTGCAGGCGGGCTTCGACCGGGCCTTCGCCACCATCATCGACTCGAACTCGACCATGGCGATCGCCGCCCTGATCCTGTTCTTCCTCGGCTCGGGCCCGGTGAAGGGCTTCGCCGTGGTCTTCATCCTCGGCATCCTCACCACGGTCATCACCGCGGTGACGCTGACCCGGATGATGATCGCGGTGTGGTACAATACGTTCCGGCCGAAGACCCTGCCGTTCTGATTAGTCTGGGAGGCCATCGAGGGAGCGCGGGCGGCGCGACGTGACCCCCCTGTCCCGCACGGGAGAGGGGACCCGCGCCTCGACCGTCCTCCATCGCGATGTCCGCGAATAGAGTACCGACCATGCGCCTGCTCCGCCTCTGGCCCGATGAATCGCATTTTGACTTCATGCGATTCCGGCGCTTCACCTTCCCGCTCTCGGCGGTGCTGTCGCTCGCGACCGTGGCGCTGTTCCTGACGATCGGCCTGAATTTCGGCATCGACTTCAAGGGCGGCACCCTGGTGGAGCTGCAGGCGAAGTCCGGCACCGCGGACGTGGCGTCGATCCGGCACACGGCCGCGGGCTTCGGCTTCGGCGAGCCGGAGGTTCAGGAACTCGGCAACCAGGGCACCGTGCTGGTCCGCCTGCCGCTCCAGCCCGGCGAGCAGGGCCAGACCGCGGTGATGAACAAGGCGCACGCCGCCTTTGACAAGGATTACGATTTCCGCCGCACCGAGACCGTCGGTCCGCGCGTCTCCGGCGAGCTCGTCCAGTCCGGCACGCTCGGCGTCGTGCTCTCCGTCGTGGCGGTGCTGCTCTACCTCTGGTTCCGGTTCGAGCGGGAGCTGGCGCTCGGCGCCATCGTGGGCACCCTCCACGACATCGTGCTGACTGTCGGCGTCTTCATCATCAGCCGGATCGAGTTCAACATGACCTCGATCGCCGCGATCCTGACGATCGTCGGCTACTCGCTGAACGAGACCGTGGTGGTGTTCGACCGGACCCGCGAGCTGATGCGCCGCTACAAGACCATCCCGACCGTCGACCTGCTCAACCTGTCGATCAACTCGACCATGTCGCGCACGGTGATGACGTCGATCTCGTCGGCGCTGTCGCTGCTGGCGCTGGTGCTGTTCGGCGGCGAGGCGATCAAGGGCTTCGCCGTGGTGATGCTCTGCGGCGTTCTGATCTGCACCTACTCGGCGATCTTCGTCTCGACGCCGGTGTTGATCTATCTGGGCCTGATGCTCTCGGGCGCCCGCGCGGCCTCGGAGCGGTCCGGCGTCCCGCAACCGGCGGAGTAGTCCCTTTTCCCAGATGGCCGATCAGCCAAGTCCGAAGAGCTTCGACTCCGGCTTCGTGCCGGGGCGGCACATCATCGACACCTACGGCAACGGTGGCTTCCGCTTCGCCGGGATGTCGCATCGCGGCTCGATCCTGCTGCTGCCCTCCGGGGTCCGCGCCTGGGACGTGACGGAGCCGCGGGCCATCGACCGCACGGCCCTGCGCCCGGTCCAGGCCGAGGCCGGCGGCATCGAGCTGCTGCTCGTCGGGACCGGCCTCGACATCGCGGCGATCGATCCCGCGCTCCGAGGCTGGCTGAAGGATCTCGGCGTCGGCCTCGACGTGATGCAGACCGGCGCCGCCGCCCGGACCTACAACATCCTGGTGGCCGAGAACCGCAAGGTCGCCGCCGCGCTGATCGCGGTGGCCTGATGCCGGAGGTCGACGGCCAGACCGCCGAGACCGGGCTCGCCTTCGCGCAGTCCCACTGCGAGGGCCTCGTGCGGGCCGGCGACCCGGACCGCTACTACGCGACCGTGTTCGCCCCGGCCGCCGCCCGCCCGCACCTCTTCGCCCTCTACGCCTTCTCGTTGACCATCGCGCGGGTGCGCGAGGCCGTCTCGAACCCGATGGCCGGCGAGATCCGCCTGCAATGGTGGCGCGACGCCCTGCAGGGCGAGGCGCGGGGCGACGTGCGCGCCAACCCGGTGGCGGCGGCCCTGGAGGAGGCGATCCGGGCCAACCGCCTCGGGCGCCAGCCCTTCGTCGACCTGATCGACGCCCGCGTCTTCGACCTCTACGAGGACCCGATGCCCCGGGTGAACGACCTGGAGGGCTATTGCGGCGAGACCGCCTCGGCGCTGTTCCGGCTGGCGAGCCTCGTGATCGGCAACGGCACCGAACCGGGCGGCGCGGGCGCGGCCGGGCATGCCGGCGTGGCCTACGGCATCACCGGGCTCCTGCGGGCGCTGCCCTGGCACGCCCGCGCGGGGCAGGTCTACCTGCCGGCCGACATCCTCGGCCGCTACGGCGTCACCCGCGAGGATATCGTGACGGGCCGCGGCGGTCCGGGCCTGCGCCGGGCCTGCGCCGACCTGCGCGCCCTCGCCCGGCAGCACCTCAAGGCCTTCGAGGCGGCGCGCCCGACCATCGCGCCCTCGGCGGGCGCCGCCTTCCTGCCCACGGCCCTGGTGGAGCCCTACCTCGCCGCCATGGAGCGGGCCTCCTACGACCCGCTCAACACGCCCGTCGAGTTGCCGCGCTGGCGCCGGTTGTGGCGGCTGTGGTGGGCGGCGCGGCGGGTGGGGTAGCCGCGGCGTCCTTGCGAGCGGAGCGAGGCAATCCAGCGGCGCCACGCTCACGGAGGGCGCGCGGCCCTGGGTCGCTTCGCTGCGCTCGCGATGACGCAGGGTCGTCAGAGCACCTGCGCCAGGCCCGGCACCAGGGCCGCCAGGCGCACCAGCGCGCCGAGTTCCAGTTCGGCCTCCGGCGTCGCCAGCACCGCCACCCGGCAGCCGCCGTCGCCGCGCAGGCCCGTCACCAGCCGTCCGCCCGGTTCCAGGGCCGCGCGCCAGTGCGATGGGATCGCGGGGACGCTGCCGTGGACGAGGATCCGGTCGAAGCCGCCGTCCGGCAGGTCCGGGGCCAGCCCGTCCGCCCGGACGACATGCACCTCGGACAGGGCCGCGAGCCGCCGCGTCGCCGCCCCGGCCAGCGAGGTGTAGCGCTCCAGGCTGAGCACCGCCCCGGCGCCCAGCTGGGCGAGCAGCGCGGTCACGTAGCCCGAGCCGGTGCCGATCTCCAGGACGCGCTGGCCGGGCTCGAGCCGCAGCTGCGCCAGCATCAGCGCCACCGTCGACGGCGCCGTCATCGAGGCGCCGCACGACAGCGGCAGCGCGATGTCGCGCCGCGCGTGCTCCCGATGCGGCGGCGACGCGAAGGTGTCCCGCGGGACCTGCTCCATGGCCCGCAGCACCGCGGTGTCCCGCAGGCCGCGGCCCCGGAGCGCCATCACGAAGGCCGCGTTGCCGGCAGCCTCCTCCAGGCTGCCCAGATCGATCGACGTCCTTTCGATCACTCGGCGAAGGCCTGCGCGAAGCGCGTCAGCGTCGGCTCGTCGGTGAGGTCGAGGCGCAGGGGCGTCACCGAGATCCGCTTCTCGGCGATGGCCTTGAGATCGGAGCCATGGCCCGGCTCGAACCGGGCCTTGGCGAAGGCCAGCCAGAAATACGGGTTGCCGCGCCCGTCGACACGCGCGTCGATCGACAGCAGCGCCTGGTTGCGGAAGCCCTGCGCCGCCACCGCGACGCCCTGCACGTCGGCCGGCTCGCAGTCCGGGAAGTTCACGTTGATCAGGATGCCGGGCTCGATCCCAGTCTCCAGGATCTTGCGGACGACCTTCGCGCCGTGCGTCCGGGCGCAGTCCCACTTGAGCGCGCCGCGGCCGCCGGCGCCGTAGGCCTGGCTCATGGCGATGGAGCGGATGCCGAGGATCGTCCCCTCCATGGCGGCCGCGATTGTGCCCGAGTAGGTCACGTCCTCGGCGACGTTCTGGCCGCGATTGACCCCCGACAGGACGAGGTCCGGCCCGTGATCGCCCAGGATGTGGCGCACGCCCAGGATCACGCAGTCCGACGGCGTGCCCTTCACGGCGAAGCGCTGCTCCGAGACCTGCCGCAGCCGCAGCGGGTCGTTGAGCGAGAGCGAGTGCGACACGCCGGACTGGTCGCTCTCCGGCGCCACGACCCAGACGTCGTCCGAGAGCTCCCGGGCAATCTCCTCCAGGGTGCTGAGCCCCGGCGCGTGGATGCCGTCGTCGTTGGTGACCAGGATGCGCATCAGCGGGTGCCCTCGATCCGGTTGAGCCCGCCCATGTAGGGGTGGAGCACCGACGGGATCGTGATGCTGCCGTCCGGGTTCTGGTAGTTCTCCATCACGGCGATGAGCGCGCGGCCGACCGCGACGCCCGAGCCGTTGAGCGTGTGGACATAGGCCGGCTTGCCGTCCTTGCCCCGGTAGCGGGCGTTCATCCGCCGCGCCTGGAAGTCGCCGCAGACCGAGCAGGACGAGATCTCGCGGTGGGTGCGCTGGCCCGGCACCCAGACCTCGATGTCGTAGGTTTTCTGGCTGGCGAAGCCCATGTCGCCGGTGCAGAGGGTCATCACCCGGTAGGGCAGGTCGAGCTTCTTCAGCACCGCCTCGGCGCTCGTCAGCATCCGCTCGTGCTCGTTGGCGGATTCCTCCGGCGTCGTGATCGAGACCAGCTCGACCTTGCTGAACTGGTGCTGGCGCAGCATGCCGCGCGTGTCCCGCCCCGCCGCCCCGGCCTCGGCCCGGAAGCAGGGCGTCAGCGCGGTGAAGCGCAGGGGCAGCTCCTCCTCGCGGAGGATCGCCTCGCGAACGAGGTTGGTCAGCGGCACCTCGGCGGTGGGCACGAGCCAGAAATGCTCGTCGCTGACCGGCGCGGAATCCGCGCCCGCCTGCCCCTGCAGCGACCTGACGTAATCGAGGCCTTTGAAGACCGAGAACTGGTCGTCCTCGAACTTCGGCAGCTGCGCGGTGCCGAACATGGCGGCGTCGCGCACCAGCACCGGCGGCGCCACCTCCAGATAGCCGTGCTCCTGCGTGTGCAGGTCGAGCATGAACTGGCCCAGCGCCCGCTCAAGCCGCGCGAGCTGGCCCTTCAGCACCACGAAGCGCGAGCCGGACAGCTTGGCCGCCGCCTCGAAATCCATCAGGCCCGAGGCCTCGCCGAGCTCGAAATGCTCCTTGCCCTCGGTCAGCCGCTCGCGGGTCGCGGCGTGGCTGCGGTAGAGGACGTTGCCGTGCTCGTCCGCGCCCTCGGGGACGTCGGGCTTCGGCCGGTTCGGGATCGCGGCGAGGCGGTCTGCCAGGGTCTTGTCGGCCGCGTCCTGCGCCGCCTTCAGTTCCGGCTCGGCCCCCTTCAGCGCCGCGACCTCGGCCATCAGGGCGGCGGCACGGTCCTCGTCCTTGGCCTTCTTGGCGCCGCCGATCTCCTTGGCCAGCGCGTTGCGCCGCTCCTGGTTGGCCTGCGCGGCCGAGACGGACGATTTCCGCGCCTCGTCGAGGGCGATCAGTTCGGCCGAGAGCGGCGCGAGGCCCCGGCGCTGGAGGTCGCGGTCGAAGGCGTCCGGGTTCTCCCGGATGGCGCGGATGTCGTGCATCGAGTCGGCTCGGGTCTTCTGCGCGGCGTCGAGCGCGCGGGTCCCGCTTTGCCGCATCGCGTCCGGTGGGACAAGCGCGCGGGAGTGTCCGAGCCGGCCGTCAGCCCTTCGGCGGCGCGAGCTTCAGCTGGTCGATCGCCCAGAGCCACGTGCCGTCCGCCTGCTCGCGGGCGACCTCCACCGAGAACGCGCCGTTGGGCAGCCGCGCGAAGGTCATGGCCAGCGCGCCGTTGCGCAGCGGCGGCGGCGTTTCCGGCGCCGGGAAATCGGATTTGCGCGCCAGCAGGTCGGCGTAGAAGGTCCGGATCTCCGCGTGGCCCGTGGCGACGACGCGGCCCGCCGCCAGCACCGCGTCAGGCTCGTAGAGGGCGACGAGGCCCTCGACGTCGCCGGCATTGGCGCGCTGATTGAACAGGGCGGCGAGCGCCTCGGGCGCGCGGGCGGGCTCTCGCGTCTGGTCCGTCATGGCGTCTCCTCACTCCGGGCATTGCGGCCATCGCGGCCATCGCGGCCGTTCGGTGCTGCGGAAATGCGCCGGGCGGCCGATCTTTCCCCGACGCGCGTCATTTCAGGCGCGTGCCGTGGCGGTCGGCCACCGACACGGCGACCGGGATCCCGGCCTTCACGCTCTCCGAGACGGTGCAGAACCGCTCGAACTGCTCCAGCACCCGGTCGATCCGCGGCATGTCGGCGGCGGCGGCCCCGAGCTGGATGTGGACGCCGATCCCGGTGACGCGCAGCCGCCCCTCGGCGTTGCGCTCCACCCGGCACGACGCCTCGGCCGCGACGCCGCGCGCGTCCTGGCGGAACTTGCCCAGGGCGAAGACGAGGCTGGCGCAGAGGCAGTTCGCGACCCCGGAGATCAGGAGTTGCTCGGGGAACGGCCCGGTCCCGCCGCCGATCGGGGGCGCCTCGTCGGTGCGCAGCGCCGGCAGGGCCGCGCTGAAATCGACCGTGAAGACGTAATCCGCGACCTGGGTGATCCGGATCGTCGGTTCCGCTTCCATCGATGCTCCCCGGAGGACGTTTCGGCGCGACCAGCCGGGTATACCAACGCCCGATCCCGGTTCGCGTTCGGGAGGACCGCGCCATGCGTCCGGACACGGATGATTTCCCCGGTTCTTCCCCGTAGAACCGGCCGCCTGACCGACCCGCACGCGAACCCCCCGATCCGATGACGAGCCCCGCGACCCTCGACACCCTGATGCCGCTCCTGGAGCGCATCGCCACCGCGCTGGAGCGGGCCGCGCCCGCAATCCCGCCGGCCTTCGACCCGAGCGCCGCCGACGCGTTCCTATGGGGGCCCGAGCGCCGGCTGACCCCGGTGCCGCAGGTGGCGCGGGTAGAGATGGGGCTCCTCACCGGCATCGACCGGGCGCGCGACACCCTGGTGGAGAACACCGAGCGCTTCGCCCGCGGCCTGCCGGCCAACAACGCCTTGCTGTGGGGCGCCCGCGGCATGGGCAAGTCCTCGCTGGTCAAGGCGGCCCACGCCGAGATCAACGCCCGCCGGCCTTCCGGCAGCCTGCCGATGAAGCTCGTCGAGATCCACCGGGAGGACATCGAGGCGCTGCCCGACCTGATGGCCCTGCTGCGGCCGGACCCGCACCGCTGGCTCGTCTACTGCGACGACCTCTCCTTCGACGCCGACGATACCTCGTACAAGTCGCTCAAGACGGCGCTCGACGGCGGCATCGAGGGGCGGCCGGGGAACGTGCTGTTCTACGCCACATCGAACCGCCGCCACCTGCTCGCCCGCGACATGGTGGAGAACGAGCGCTCGACCGCGATCAACCCCGGCGAGGCGGTGGAGGAGAAGGTCTCGCTCTCGGACCGGTTCGGCCTCTGGCTCGGCTTCCACAAGTGCAGCCAGGACGAGTACCTGGCGATGATCCGCGCCTACGCCGACCGCTACGGCCTCGCCGTGGCGCCGGAGCAGCTGCGCGCCGAATCCCTGGAATGGGCCACCACCCGCGGCTCGCGCTCGGGCCGGACCGCGTTCCAGTTCATCCAGGACCTGGCCGGGCGGCTCGGCAAGACGCTGGACTGAGGGGCGGCGCCGGATCGTTGCCGTGATCCGCGTAATGGTTGATGGCGTCGGCCGCGCCGTCTTTGCGAGCGGAGCGAAGCAATCCAGGCAGCGCCACGCCTGGCAATGTCGCGCTGCCCTGGGTCGCTTCGCTCCGCTCGTGATGACAGAGGGCGCGCTAGCGCCCGCTCGACCCGAACCCGCCCGCGCCCCGCTCCGAGCCGGGGCCGGGCGCGCCCTCCAGCACAGTCAGCGCCGGCCGCGTGATCCGCGTGAAGACGAGCTGCGCGATCCGCTCGCCCGGCTCGATCCGCACGGGCTCGGATGCGTCGCGATTCCAGGCGGAGACCAGCAGCGGACCCTCGTAATCCGCGTCGATCACACCGGTGCCGTTGCCGAGCACCAGTCCGTCCCGGTGTCCGCGGCCCGAGCGCGGGAAGATCAGCCCGCACCAGGCGGGATCGCGGATCAGCACGCTGACCCCCGCCGGGATCAGGACCGCCTTCCCCTGAGGCTGCAACTCCAGGGGCGCGTCGAGGCAGGCGTGCAGGTCGAGGCCGGCCGCGGCCGACGAACCCCAGCGCGGGAAGCCCCAGCCCGGCAGGCGCGGGTCGAGCAGCCGCAGCCCGACCTCCGGCAGGTCGCTCACGCGGTCATCCGCGCGATCGCCTCGGCCATGGCGAGCGTCCGCCGGGCGGCCTCGATGTGGAGGCGCTCGACCATCTTGCCGTCCACCGCGATGACCCCGCGCTCGCGGTTCTCCGGCGCGTCGAACACGTCCATCAGCCGGCGGGCCTGCGCGATCTCCTCGGCATCCGGCCCGAAGGCGGCGTTGGCCGGGCCGATCTGGCTCGGGTGGATCAGCATCTTGCCGTCGAAGCCGAGGTCGCGGCCCTGCGCGCACTCGGCCTCGAACCCGGTCGCGTCCTCGAGGTCGGTGAACACGCCGTCGATCGCCTCGATCTCGTAGGCCCGGGCGGCAGCCAGGACGTTCATCAGCCAGGGCAGCAGGGCGGCCCGCCCCGGCGGCCGGATCCGCGACGCCTTCAGCAGGTCGTTCGGGCCGATCACCAGGGCGCCGAGCCGGCCGTCCACGTCCCGGGCCGCGCCCGCGATCTCGGCGGCGTTCACCACCGCCATCGGCGTCTCGATCATCGCCCAGACCCGCGTCGCCAGGGGCGCGCCGAGGCGGCGCAGGCGGGAGCCCACGGCGATCAGCGCGTCGGAGGTCCGGACCTTCGGCACTAGGATCGCGTCCGGGGCGGCCGGCGCGAGCGCCACGAGGTCGGCCTCGCCGTCCTCGGTCTCCGGCGGGTTGATGCGGACCACGACCTCGCGCGGGCCGAAGCCCCGCGCGGCGACCGCGGTGGCGACCTGGGCGCGGGCCGCCGCCTTCGCGGCGGGGGCGGTGCCGTCCTCGAGGTCGATCAGGATCACGTCGGCGGGGAGCGACCGCGCCTTCTCCAGCGCCCGGGCGTTGGAGCCCGGCATCGCCAGCACGCTGCGACGGGGACGGATCTCGCTCATCACGCTTCTCCCGGGCCGGCGGCGCCCTCGGCGACGCGGATAGCTTTCCGCGCGCATCCCGGCAAGAACGCGGGCCGGAACGGCGGCCGCACGCACCGCGGCGGGGGAATGGCATGGCGCGCTGGATCGCGGGACTGGACGGCTGCCGCGGCGCCTGGGCGGGCGCGCTCCTCGACCTCGACGACCCCGACCGGCACCGCTGCGCCCTGTTCCCCGACGTCGCCGCGCTCCTCGACGCGCCGGAGCGGCCCGGCATCGTCGGGATCGACGTGCCGATCGGGCTGCCCGACCGGATCACCGGCGGCGGCCGCGGCGCCGACCGGGCCGCGCGCGCCCGGCTCGGGCCGGCGCGGGCCTCGGTGTTCCCGATGCCGCCGCGGAGCGCGGTCTACGCCCCCGACTACGCCGCCGCGAAGGCCGCCTCGCGGGCCGCGAGCGACCCGCCCTTCGCGCCGTCGATCCAGGGCTACAACATCTTCCGCTACGTCCGCGCGGTCGACACGCTCCTGCGGGAGCGCCCGGAGGCGCGCGCGCGGGTCCACGAGGTCCATCCCGAGGTGGCCTTCCACGCCCTCAACGGCGGCCGGCCGCTCGGCTTGCCCAAGAAGGGCAGGCGCGCCCGCGAGGGGCTGGACCTCCGGCGGGCGCTCCTCGCAGCGGCGGGCCTGCCGGACGCGCTGATCGGGTCCCGGGTCAAGGGCGTTCCGGAGGACGACCATCTCGACGCGCTGGCCGCCCTCGTGGTGGCCCGCGACATAAGCCTCGGACAGGCCGTGCCGCTGCCGGATCCGCCCGAGCGCGACGCCTTCCGGCTCCCCGTCGTGATCTGGGCACCGGCGCCCCGCCCGCCGTCCTGAACCGGCGCCCCGCACCTCCGCCGGGCGCGTCGGCGACCGCAACGTGCTGTTTTGCACGCAGGCGCGCGCGCGGCCGGTGTCCGTCCCCGACGCGCGCTCTAGCTCTGGCTGCATGAGCGCCGCGAACCCCCTGCCCGTCCGACACATCGCCCGCGCGATCGTCCTCGATCCGCGGGACCGGATCCTGCTCATCGCCTACACGTCGGTCCACGCGAGGGGGCCGGACGGGGCGCCGCTCCGGTTCTGGTTCATGCCCGGCGGCGGCCTTGAGCCCGGCGAGGACCACGTCACCGCCTGCCGGCGGGAACTCGAGGAGGAGATCGGCCGGGGCGACGCCGCGATCGGCCCGCAGGTCGCGGCCTGCGACGGCCCGTTCCACCTGTTCCGTCAGGCACGGGACGCCCGGGAGCGCTACTTCCTCGTCCGCCTGCCCGACGACCGGGTCGACACGAGCCGGCTCGCCGAGACCGAGGACAACCCGCTGATCGGGACGCGCTGGTGGCCGCTCGACGAGTTGCGCGCTAGCGGTGAGCACGTCGAGCCGGCCGGTCTCGCGGATCTGGCGTCGGACCTCGCGCGCGGGACTATTCCGGCCCAGCCGCGCGTTCTTGCTTGGCGAGGACTTTGATTTCACTCCCGCTGTCGCGGATTTGTCTAACTGGAGACGACTTTATGTTCCCCGTCTACCTGACCGAAGGCTACCGGTCCTTCCTCCTCGACCGCTTCCCGACCGAGCGTCGGCGCTTCGCGCAGCTCGCCTCGACGCAGAATCCGGAGATCCTTGTCATCAGCTGCTGCGACAGCCGGGTCTCGCCCAGCGCGATCTTCAATGCCGGCCCGGGCGAGCTGTTCACGATCCGCAACGTCGCCAACCTCGTGCCGGTCTACCAGCCGGACGGCCAGTATCACGGCACCTCGGCGGCCCTGGAATTCGCCGTCCAGGCCCTGGAGGTGAAGCACATCGTCGTCCTCGGGCATGCCACCTGCGGCGGCATCAAGGCCTGGGCCAACAAGGCGAAGCCGCTCTCGCCCGGCGACTTCATCGGCAAGTGGGTCTCGCTCGTGGGTCAGGCCGAGGACAAGGCCGGCGATCCCGCCGCGCCGAACTACCTGACCAAGCTGGAACATGCCGTGGTCGTCCAGAGCATGGAGAACCTGCTGACCTTCCCGTTCGTGAAGGAGCGGGTCGACGACGGCCGCCTCGAGATCCACGGCGCGCATTTCGGCGTGGCCAGCGGCTCCCTGCTGGTGCGCGATCCGCAGTCCGGCGAGTTCAAGCCGCCGATCGACACGACCGGCCAGTCGGTCCGTTCCGTCGCCGCCATCGCGTGCGAGTGAGCGCACGGCGCGGGCGCTGAGATTCGGGACCGGTCGGCCGGTCCCGGATCCGATGATGCTGGGACGCGCCGGCGCGGCGCGTCCGCGAAGGTCGTTCGCCGCGGTCGGCCGGCGATCATCCTGGCTCGAACAGCCATCGACATGAGAAAGGCGGCGGGCTCGCGCCCGCCGCCTTCTCGTTCGGCCCGGCCGAGGCCGGGCCGTCGAAGTCCGTGCCGCTTACATGGCGCCCGGGAGACGCTCGGCCTGCTGCAGGTGCATCTGCAGGGCCGGCAGGGCCTGCTGGGCGTAGTTGCGCAGGGCCGGGTTCGGGCCGCCCTGAGCGTAGGCCTGGGTCATCGCGATGGTCATCTGATGGGCCTGGATCTGCTGCGACGCGTACAGGCGGTCGAAGCGGGCGCCGGCCGGGGCGGCCGAGAGCTGGGCCAGCATCGCCTGCTGCTCCGGGTTCGGCGGAACGATCGTCGAGGCGCCGGTCGCCATCACGTCGCCGCGGCCGATCTGGCCACCCGCGGCGGCGCCGCGCGCCGCGCCGGCACCCGCGCCCTCGAGGCCGCCGACCGGGCCGCCCGCCAGGGTGCCGCCGACCACGCCGGTCGCCGCGCCGACGCCGGCGCCCACGGCGCTGCCCGCCACCGCGATCGGGGCGGTGACCAGGCCACCGAGGCCCGGATCGCCGGCGACGCCGTTCATCTGGCCGCCGGCCAGGGCGACGTTGGCGGCGCGGTGGTCACGGAGCACCTCCTGGGCGTAGGAGCGGATGCGCGGGTTGCGCGACTTGGACAGGGCGATCTGCGAGGACTGGATCTCGAAGGCGTTCGCCTGCATCGACTGCATGCGGAAGTCGTTGGCGCTCTGGGCCATGGCCGGGGTCGACAGCGCCAGGACGAGCGCGGACGCGGCAGCGTAGTTCTTCAGCATCGGGACCTCTGTTCGAGATGGGCACGCGAACCGCGGAAGGACGCCGCATGTGCAGCACGGACGCCTCGGCAGACGACGTCGCAGGCAACTCGGAGCCGGCGGGTTCGCGAATTGGTCCGTCAACGAGGCTATCGGCTTATGGTTCCTGCCGTTTTCGCATCGGACAATACGGTTCCCGAGCGGATCTAATCCGGCGCGCGTGCCCTCTCGGTGGATCCCGCAGGATGCCGATCGCGCTCGTCCGGGACGGTGGCCTCGGCGGGTGGGTCCTTCCGGCCGCACCTCCGGGCAGGGCTCGAAGCGCGACGCGCGCGGGCAGCCCGTGATCGTCGTCGCCGTCCAGATCCTCCGCGCCGCCGCCGCCCTCATGGTGGCATGGCATCACGCGCGGCACGAGGCGGGCCTCCTCGCTGACCGGGGCGCCGGCCCGGCGCTCGATCCCGCGACGCTGCTGCCCTGGTGGGGCGGAGTCGACCTGTTCTTCGTGATCTCCGGCTTCGTCATCGTCCATGCCGGCGGCCGGCTCGCGGGCCGGTCGGGCGGCCGCGCCCGCTTCCTCGCCCACCGGGTCGCCCGGGTGGTGCCCCTCTACTGGCTGGTGAGCCTGCTCTACCTCGTCCTGGCGCTCGCGCGGCCGGACCTTCTGGGCGAGGCCGCCGCGCTGGTGCGCGACCCGGTCGCCCTCGCGGCGAGCTTCCTGTTCTGGCCGGCGGCCCGCCCCGACGGCACCGTCCAGCCGCTCTACGGCCTCGGCTGGACCCTGAACTACGAGGCGGCCTTCTACGCACTCTTCGCCGCGGGTCTCGGCTTCGGGCGGCGCGGCGCCGTCGCGTGGCTGTGCGGGAGCTTGGCCGTCCTCGTGGCGGTCGGCGCCCTCGTGCCGGGCCTGCCGGTGCCGCTGCGCTTCTGGTCGGATCCGATCGTACTCGAATTCGCCGCCGGCGCCGGTCTCGCCCTCGCCTGGGGCGCGGGGTTCCGGCCGGCCCTCCCCCTGCGGGTCGGGCTCGCGGTGCTGGGCGTGCTGGGGCTGATCCTGGCCGCGCGGGTGCTCGCGGGTCTCGGCGAGGCCGACGGGTTCCTGCGCCCGCTCCTCGTCGGCGGGCCGGCCGTCCTGCTGGTGGCGGCCGCCCTCGGGCCACCCCGCGACGCGGCCGCGGTCGCGCGGCTGCCGTCCCCCGTGCGCGGGCTCGTCGCGCTCGGCGACGCGTCCTACGCCCTCTACCTCGTGCACCCGTTCGCGCTGCGCCTCGTGCGCGAGGCGCTGCTCCGGCTCGGCCTTGCCCCCGCCCTGCATCCCTGGGCCGGCATGGCGCTGATGCTCGCGGGCAGCGCCGCGGCCGCGCTCGTGGTCCACCGCCTCGTCGAGCGGCCCCTGACCCGGGCCCTCCGGAGGCGGCTCGATCCGGGCGCGCCGCAAAACCGTGTGCGCGCCGTGCCGGCCCCGGTTCCACCGCGCGGCCGGGAGGATTAGCCTCGCCTGCCCGAGGAGAAGGCCAGCATGAAGACCCTGCTCGTTCCCGTCGCGATGCACGACGCCCTGCCCTCCGTCTTCGAGACGACCCGGCTGGCGGCCACGCGCTTCGGCAGTCTGATCGAGGGCGTGTCTCTGCGCCCGGCGCTGGCCGAGTACGTGCCGGTCGACATGGTCGGCGGCATGACGTGGCTGCGCGACGAGGAGGCCGACCGGGCCGAGGCCGAGGAGGCGGGCGGCCGCTTCGTGGCCTTCATGGACGGCGCCGGCATCCCGCGGCACGCCCGCGACGGGCTCTGCATACCGGACCGGGTGCCGGATGCCGGACCGCGCTACCGCTGGCGACAGGACGTCCCCACCGGCGACGCGTTCCTCGGGCAGTACGCGCGGCTGTTCTCGGCAACGGTGGTCGGGCGTCCCGGCACCACCGACAACGCCCCGCGCATGACCACGTTCGAGACGGCCCTGTTCGAGAGCGGCCGCCCGATCCTGCTGGCGCCGCCTACGGCACCGGCCAGCCTCGGTGACGCCGTGGTCATCGCCTGGAACGGGTCGACCGAGACCGCCCGGGCGGTGGCTTTCGCGATGCCGTTCCTGCGGCGGGCCGAGCGGGTGCTCGTGCTCAGCGTCGAGGGCGGCATGGTGCCGGGCCCGACCGCGCAGGATCTCGCCCAGGCCCTGGCCTGCGAGGGTGTGGACGCGTCGCACCGGGCCCTGCCGGCCGGCCGGCGCGTGCCCGGCGAGACCTTTCTGGCGGAGGCGAAGGCGTTCGGCTGCGATCTTCTCATCAAGGGCGCCTACACCCAGAGCCGCCTGCGCCAGATGATCTTCGGCGGCGTCACCAGCCACGTTCTCGCCCACGCCGACATGCCGGTGCTGATGGCGCATTGAGCGCTCCGCGAGCCCGGCCGACGGATTGCGGCACCGCATGTCCTTCGGCGCCGGGAACCCTGCCCGGTGACCAGCGTTCGGGTCCCGCGGCCGGACGGCACGCCCATTGTCCACACGCTCGGAAAGGAGCCCCGTGAAGAGCCCCGTCAGACGTCTCTTCCTCGCCGGCCTTCTGGCGATCGCGACCATCCCCGCCGCACGCGCTGAGCCGGCGACCGTCCGGTTCCGCGGCACCGTGGTCCAGGCCGATTCGGAGCGCGTGGAGATCCGCCGCACCAGCGGCAGCACCCTGGCCGTGCGGATGGGCCCCCGGACCCGCATCTACGCGGTGAACGGCGCCAGCCTGCGGGCGATCAAGCCGGAGAGCTACGTCAGCGTCCTCGGTGCGTCCGATTCCGAGCCGCGGCAGGCGACCGCCGTGACCCTGTACTCTCCGTCCGAGCGCGGGTTCGAGGCCGGCAGCCAGACCTGGGACACCGCGCAGGGCGCGCGCCTCACCGCCGGCTGGGTGGCCGACGTGCAGCGGGGCGCGCCGATGCGTCTGACCCTCGCCTATAACGGCGGCCAATCGTCCTTCGCGATCCCCGACGACACGCCGGTGACGCAGTTCTCGCCTGGTGAGAAGGCGATGCTCCAGCGGGGCGCCGCCGTGACGATCTTCGCGCGCCCGGACGAGGACGGCGGGCTGATGGCGGGGACGATCGCGGTGGGCCGCCAGGGCGTCGTGCCGGGTCTCTGAGCCGATCGGGCCGCTGCGTCACCGACGGCGCAGCAAACCCGCGCGCCGACGCGGAAGCTGCGCTACACCGGTCGGCGATGACCGAGCCCGCCTTCACCCTCGACCCGCGCCTGTCGGCTGACACCGCCGAAGTGGGCGACCTCGCCCTGTGCCGCGTGCTGCTGATGGACGATGCCCGGTTCCCGTGGCTGATCCTAGTGCCGCGCCGCCCGAACCTCACCGAGATCACCGACCTCTCCGAGACCGATGCCGCGGCGCTCTGGAAGGAGATCCGCCTCACCACGGGGGTGATGCAGGCCCTATCCAAGCCCGACAAGGTGAATGTCGGCGCCCTGGGCAACGTGGTGTCGCAGCTCCACGTCCACGTGGTCGGCCGCTTCCGGTCGGATCCCGCCTGGCCGGGGCCGGTCTGGGGGTTCGAGACCCGCAAGCCCTACCCGCCCCACGCCCGCGCCCAGCTCCTCGAGCGCGCCGGCGCCCTCTTCTCCGCGGCCTGACCCTCGCATGACCGATCCCCGCGACACCCTCGGCTTCGTCCGAAACCGCCTCGACCGGCACTCGGCCGAGCAGCCCGAGGAGGCGGTGCCCGCCTTCGACACGCCCGAGGCCCGCCTCGTGCTGATCTGCGGCGACCGGATCGTGCTACGCGGGGAGACCGCGCTGATCGCGGTCGCGGAGGCGGCGGACCTCGCGGGCGGGACGCGCATCTTCCTCGGGCACCGGGACGGGCAGCCCGTCTTCGCCGCCGCCGCGCCGGCCGAGGCCGCGGAGCGCTTCTCCGAGGGGCCGACCCGTACCCTCGACCTGAGGTCGATCGCCACCGACTCCGCCGTGGAGGCCGAGGAGCTCGGCCTGCTCGCCGTGGCCAAGTCCATGCTCGACTGGCACGCCCGCCACGGTTTCTGCGCCAATTGCGGCACCGCCACCGTCTCGAAGGCCGGCGGCTTCCGCCGGGAATGCCCGAGTTGCAGCGCCCACCATTTCCCCCGGGTCGATCCGGTGGTGATCATGCTGGTGCGCCGGGGCGACACCTGCCTGCTCGGCCGGGGTCCGCATTTCCGCCCGCACATGTATTCCTGCCTCGCGGGCTTCCTGGAGCCCGGCGAGACGATCGAGGACGCGGTGCGCCGCGAGGTGTTCGAGGAGACGCAGATCCGCGTCGGCGCCGTCACCTACCGGACGTCGCAGCCCTGGCCGTTCCCGTCGTCGCTGATGATGGGCTGCGCCGCCGAGGCGCTCGACGAGGTTATCGTGACCGATCCCAGCGAGCTGGAGGATGCGCGCTGGTTCAGCCGGGCCGACGTCGCGGCCTTGCTGGCGGGAACGCATCCCGAGGGGATCCTGGCGCCGCCGCCCATGGCGATTGCCAACTACCTGATGCGCGCCTTCGTGGCCGGCGAGACCTGATCCGGATCAGCCGGACGCGCCGGAGCCGCTGATCTGCAGCTCCCCCGCCGCGCCCGCGTCATCGGCCTCAGACCGCGACGCGGGCCTGCTCCGCCTGGGCCGGCAGCGCGCCACGCATCTCCGAGAAGGCCTCGCCCACCATCAGCAGCGCCGGCCCGTCGAGGCCCGCCGCCTCGACCCGGTCGGCGAGGTCGGCGGCCGTGCCGCGCAGGGCCTGCTGGTTCGGGCGGGTGGCGTTGAACACCAGCAGCGCCGGCGTCGTGGGCGCCAGCCCCTCCTCCACGGCGCGCGCCAGCAAGGCCCGCAGGGTCCGCTTCGGCATGTAGACGATCGTGGTGACGCTCGGATCGGCGAGAGCGCCCCAGTTCAGGTCGTCCGGCAGCGCCCCGCGGCGGTCGTGGCCGGTGACGAACTGGAGCCGGCGCGCGGCGTCGCGATGGGTCAGGGACAGGCCGAGGGACGCCGCCGCACCCTGCGCGGCCGAGACGCCCGGCACCACGGTCACCGGGATGCCGGCGGCCCGGCAGGCCTCGATCTCCTCGCCGGCCCGGCCGAAGACCAGCGGGTCGCCGGATTTCAACCGCACCACCTGCTTGCCGGAGCGGGCGAGCTGCACCATCAGCGCGTTGATGTCGTCCTGGCGGCAGGACGGGCCGTGGCCGGTCTTGCCCACCAGCATGGTGCGGGCCTCGCGGCGGGCGTAGTCCAGGATCTCGGGTGCGACGAGGTCGTCGTAGAGGATGACGTCGGCGTTGCGCAGCGCCCGCAGCGCCTTGAGCGTGAGCAGCTCCGCGTCGCCGGGGCCGGCCCCGACCAGCGTCACGGCGCCGCCCTTCGGAGCGGTCTCGGTCTCGCCGAGCAGCTCGGCGAGATCCCGGTCCGACGGCGCCCGGTCGGGCTCCGCGAAGGCCCGGTCGGTGAAGCGCTCCCAGAAGAACCGCCGGTCGGCGAAGCCGTGGAAGCGGGCCGTGACGCCGTCGCGCCAGTCGCGGGCGGCCGCGACCCAGCGACTGAACCCGCGGGGCAGCATCGCCTCGATCCGGGCGCGCACGGTCTGCCCGAAGACCGGGGCCGCGCCCTCGGTCGAGATGCCGACCACGAGCGGCGAGCGGTTGACGATGGCGCCGAACTTCACGTCGCAGAGGTGTGGCCGGTCCACCGCGTTGACGATGGCGCCGGCGCCGCGGGCGGCCGCCACGAAGGCGACGCACTCGGCCTCGTCCTCCATCGCGCCGATGCAGAAGGCCGCGCCCCAGAGATCGTCCGGGCTCCAGGGGCGTTCGTGCAGGACCACCTGCCCGTCGACGATCTCGCCCGGCACGGCGCGCAGCTCCTCGCCGGGCTCGGGCGCGTAGACGTCGACATGGGCGCCGGCGGCGGCCAGCACCTTCACCTTCCAGGGAGCGCCGCCGGACGAGCCGGCGAGCACCACCCGCTTGCCGCGCAGGGGGACGAAGACGGGCAGCACCGCCAGCGGCTCCAGGCCGGCAGCCTTGGTCTCGCGGGGGGCGCGGGCTGCGCGCAGGGGGGTCTCGGTCACGGGCCTGTCCTGAATCGTCCTGATCCGGCCGGTCCCGACTGCCCCCTCATCCTCGGGTACCGGAGCGGAGGCCTCGAAGGAGGCTCCAGTCGGCCGCGATCCCTGGAGCTCTTCTTCGAGGACCGCTGACGCGGGCACCTCAGGATGAGGTGATCTGACAGGAGAAGCCGATCCATCCTCGCCGGCGAGTGTATCAGAAAATCACGCGGCGCATGCGGTCTGCCCGGCCAGCATCTTGCGGATCTCCGGTATGCACGAGCCGCAATTCGTCCCGGCCTTGCAGGCGGCGCCCACCGCCTCCGCGGAGCCGGCGCCTCCGGCGATGGTCGCGGCGATAATGTCCGCGCCGACGCCGTGACAGGCGCAGACCACCGGACCCGCCGAGGCGGTCGCCGCGCGGCCCGAGAGCAGCGCCCGCCGCTCGGCGGCGTCGGGCGCCTCGGCGGCGAACAGGACCTTGGCGGCCTCCCAGTCCGGCCGCTCGGCGGCGGGGGCGTAGGCGAGGCAGGCGACGAGGCGGTCGCCGTCGTAGACCGCGCAGCGGTAGCGATCGCGGGCGTGGTCGGCATATTCCGCCAGCTCGCCGCCCGGCAGCGCCTCGCTCTGGATCAGCCCGCGCACCATCAGCGCCACGGCGCGGGAGCTGTCGGCGGTGGCGAACTGCGCGCCCCAGCCGCCGGTGATCGCGGCGCGCGCCCACCACCAGCCCTCGGGCAGCGCCACCTGTCGGCGCGTCAGCAGGAAGCCGCGGGCGCGGTAGCCGACGGACTCGACCGCCGCGGGGGTCGCCTTGAGCTCGGGCTGACCCGAGACCGGGTCGGTCATGCCCCGCACCAGCGCGCCGACCCGGGCCCGCGACGCGAAGGCGCCGCCCCAGTGCATCGGCATGAACAGGCTGCCCGGCACCACCGTGTCGGTGACCGTCACCTCCAGCTCGGCCGCGCCGTGCGCGGTCGTGAGCCGGGCGATGTCGCCCTCCGCGAGGCCGTGGGCCGCCGCGTCGTCCGGATGGACCTCGACGAACGGCACGGCCCGGTGCGCGGAGAGCCGCTGGCTCTTCCCGGTGCGCGTCATCGTGTGCCAGTGGTCGCGGACCCGGCCGGTGTTGAGCATGAGCGGGAACGCCGTAGAGGCCGCGAGCGCGAGGGCCGGCGGCTGCACCGCGACGAAGCGGGCGCGCCGGTCGAAGGTGTAGAACCGGCCGTCGCCGAACAGCCTCGCCTTCCCCTGGGGGGCGCCCCGGAAGCCGGAGCGCTTCGGGATCGGCCACTGCACCGGCAGGGCCGCCTCGTAGGCGGCGTCGCCGATGTCCGCGAGCGCGCCGAGGTCGAAATCGCGGGTGCCGTTGTTCTCGTAGGCCGAGAGCCCGGCATGCTCGCGGAAGATCGCGGCGGCGGAATCGAACGCGAAGGCCCGCCCGTGGCCGAGGCGGCGCCCGACATCCGCCAGCGCCGCCCAGTCCGGCCGGGCCTCGCCGGGGCTCGCGAGGAAGCGGCGCTGGCGCGAGATCCGGCGCTCGGAATTGGTGACCGTGCCGTCCTTCTCGCCCCAGGCCTGGGCGGGGAGAAGCACGGTGGTCTTGGCCCGCCCCCGCGCGGTGTCGGAATCCGCCACCGCCTCGGACACCACGTAGAGGTCGAGGCCGGCGAGCGAGTCCCGGATCGCGTCGGCCCGCGGCATCGAGACCAGCGGGTTGGTGCCCATCACCCACAGCGCCTTGATCTTGCCCCGGCCGATGGCCTCGAACAGCGCCACCGCCTTCATGCCCTCGCCGGTGATGATCCGCGGGGCGCCCCAGTAGCGGCGCACCCGGTCCACCTCCTCGGGGGTGAAGTGCATGTGGGCGGCCAGCATGTTGGCGAGCCCCCCGACCTCGCGCCCGCCCATGGCGTTCGGCTGGCCGGTCAGCGAGAACGGCCCCATCCCGGTCTCGCCGATCCGGCCGGTGACGAGGTGGCAGTTGATGATGCTGTTGCCCTTGTCGGTCCCCTGCGCCGACTGGTTCACCCCCTGCGAGAAGGCCGTGACCACCCGGCGGGTGCCGGCGAACAGGGCGTAGAAGGCCGCGATGTCGGCCTCGGTCACGCCGGTGACGGCGGCGACAGCCGCGAGGTCCGGCGCGATCTGGCGGGCGCGGTCGAGGGCGCCGTCGAGGCCTGCCGTGTGGGAATCGATGAAGGCGCGGTCGCGGAAACCGTTGTCCGACAGGTAGACCAGCAGGCCCGAGAACAGGGCGGTGTCGGTGCCCGGCCGGATGCCGAGGAACAGGTCGCATTCCTGCGCGGTCTGGGTCCGGCGCGGGTCGATGACCACGAACTTGGTGCCGCGGCGCTCCTTGGCGTCGGCCATGCGGCGGAACAGGACCGGGTGGCACCACGCGGTGTTGGAGCCGACCAGCACGATCAGGTCGGCCTCGTCGAGATCCTCGTAGCAGCCCGGGACCGTGTCGGAGCCGAAGGCCCGGCGGTGGGCCGCGACCGCGCTCGACATGCAGAGGCGCGAGTTGGTGTCCACGTGCGGCGTGCCGATGAAGCCCTTCGCGAGCTTGTTGGCGACGTAGTAATCCTCGGTGAGGAGCTGGCCCGAGAGGTAGAAGGCGATCGCGTCCGGCCCGTGCTCGTCCGCCACCGCGCGGAGCTTGCCCGCGACCGTGTCGAGCGCGGCATCCCACGAGACCTGGGCGCCGTCGACCTGCGGGTGGAGCAGGCGGTTCTCGAGCGACAGGGTCTCGCCCAGCGCCGAGCCCTTCGAGCACAGGCGGCCGAAATTGGCCGGGTGCTCGGAATCGCCCGCGATGGTGGCGCCGCCCTGCCCGTCCGGGGTCGCGAGCACGCCGCACCCGACCCCGCAATAGGGGCAGGTGGTCCGCACCGTCGGCGCCGCCACTGGCTGGGTCATGGCTGAATCCTCGCAGGGTCGTCCTGAGCGGGAGCAAGCTTCGCGCCGCCGTTCCCCTCCCCCCTGTGGGGAGGGGTTAGGGGTGGGGGTGGTGCAGAAGGCACCGCCCGAGCCCCGTCCTGCGCCACCCCCACCTCCGGCTCCTCCCCACAAGCTCGAGCGATCCCGGGCAAGCCCGGGGTCGCCAGGGGAGGAGAGCAAGTTGCGGTTCAGTACACGTCGGCCTGATACCGCCCGGCCTTCTTGAGCGCGGCGAGATAGGCCACCGCGTCCTCGGGGCTCTTGCCGCCGAACTGCGCCGCCACGTCGATGATCGCCCGCTCGACGTCCTTGGCCATGCGCTTGGCGTCGCCGCAGACGTAGAAATGCGCGCCGCCCTCGAGCCACTTCCACAGCTCGGCGCCGTTCTCGCGCATCCGGTCCTGGACGTAGGTCTTCTCCGTCCCGTCCCGCGACCAAGCCAGGGACAGGCGGGTGAGCACCTTGTCGTCCTTCAGGCTGTTCAGCTCGTCCTTGTAGAAGAAGTCCGAGGCCTGCCGCTGGTGGCCGTAGAACAGCCAGTTGCGGCCCGGCGCCCGCGTGGCGGCGCGCTCGCGCAGGAAGGCCCGGAACGGCGCGATGCCGGTGCCTGGGCCGCACATGATCACGTCCTTCGACAGGTCGGCCGGCAGGCCGAAGCCGTGCGCCTTCTGGAGGTAGACCTTCACCCGGGTCTGCTCCGGAAGGCGCTCACCGAGGTGCGTCGAGGCCACGCCCAGCCGCAGCCGCGAGCGGTGGTTGTAGCGCACCGCGTCCACGGTCAGCGACACGCGGCCGACATCCATCTTGGGCGAGGACGAGATCGAGTAGAGCCGCGGCTGCAACTCGTCCAAGGCCTCCAGGAAGACCTCGGCGTCGGGCCGCGCGCCCGGGAACTTGTGGAGCGCGCCGAGCACGTCGAGATAGGCGGCGTCGCCGTCCGGATCCTCGCCGGAGGCGAGCGCCTGCGCCTTCTTGCGCGCCGCCCCGGAGGTGAGCAGCGACAGGAGCTGGTACAGATTGTCGGGCGCCGCGCCGAGCGCGTAGTTGATCAGCAGGTGCTCGCGCAGGGTCCTTTCCCCGATCACCCGCTCGGGCCGGGCGCCGAGTTCCGCGATCACGGCATCCACCAGTGCGGGGGCGTTGGCGGGGAACAGGCCCAGCGAGTCGCCGACCTCGTACTGGATCGGCGTGCCGTCGAGCCCGATCTCGATGTGCCACGTCTCCTTCTCGCCGCCCGGATCGTTGAGGCGTCGACGGGACAGGAACAGCGCCTCGACCGGGTTCTCGCGGCAGTAGCCGAGCGGGCCGAGATCGGCCGCCGCCTTCGGGACGTCGTCCTCCGCCTTCGGCGCCGCCGGGGCGCCGCCGGCGGCGCCGAACTCCTCGTCCAGCTTCTTGAGCATGCGCAGGGTCTCTTTGCCGCCGGGCTGGCAAAGGTTCAGGCGCGCCTCGTTCTTGAGGAAGATGGCGTTGGCGTAGTCGGCGCAGTTGTAGCCGCACTGGCCGCAATCCTGCTGGGCCATGGCGGCCATCAGCTTCTGCGGTTCGGGCCGGTCCTTGGCCATCGCCATCCGGTCGGCGATCGGCACGGACGGGTCGTGCCAGGGGGCATCGTCGTTGTCGGCGAGTTTCGGCCCCGTGGCGGGGCCCTCGCCGGGCGCGAGCGCCGTCGCGCCCGCGACGGCGGGGCCGAGCAGGGCCGCGAAGTAGCCCGAGAGCCAGGCGCGCTGGTCCTCGTTGAAGGGCGCGGTCTCGGGGATCAGGACGAGGGGGGGCGAGACGTGCTGGGTCATGCGGCGGCCTTCAGGGCGGGCTGGTCCTCGGCGGCGTCGCGGAGCGCCTCCGCGCCGGTGCGGCTGGTGAAGGCCTGGAAGCTCTCCTCGGGGCCCTGGCGGAGGGCGAGGTAGGCGCGCAGCAGCGCCTCGACACGGGCGGGCGCATCCTCGGCCTTCACGGCCTTCCAGATCTCGGTGCCGATCTTCGGGTTCTCGGCGAAACCGCCGCCGACCACGACGTCGTAGCCCTCGACGGTGTCGCCCTCCTCCGAGACGACGACCTTGGCGCCGATCAGCCCGATATCGCCGATGTAGTGCTGGGCGCAGCTGTGGTGGCAGCCGGTGAGATGGACGTTCACCGGCACGTCGAGGTTCGGCAGGGCCGTCTCGACGTGGTCGGCGATGATCAGCGCGTGGCCCTTGGTGTCGGAGGCCGCGAACTTGCAGCCCTTCGCCCCCGTGCAGGCCACGAGACCGGAGCGGATGCCCGCCGCCTTGGTGGTGAGGCCGAGATCGAGCACCCGCTGCTCAACCTCGGCGACCTTCGCGTCCGGAACCCCGGAGAAGATGAAGTTCTGCCAGACGGTGAGGCGGATCTGGCCGTCGCCGCACTCGGCGGCGATCTTGGCCAGTGCCCGGACCTGATCGCTGGTCATCTTGCCGACCGGCAGGACCACGCCGATCCAGTTGAGGCCGGGCTGTTTCTGGGCGTGGACGCCGACATGGGCGAACCGGTCGGTGGCCTTCCGCGGCGCGACCTGCTCCGGCGCGACCCGGTCGAGCTTGCGGCCGAGCTTGTCCTCGACGGCCGCGAGGTACTTGTCGAATCCCCAGGCGTCGAGGACGTACTTCATCCGGCTCTTGTTGCGGTTCGTCCGGTCGCCGTTCTCGATGAACACCCGGATGATCGCGTCGGCGACGGCGTTGCAGTCCTCGGGCTTCAGCACGATGCCGGTATCGCGGGCGAGGTCCCGGTGGCCCGAGATGCCGCCGAGCACGAGGCGCATGTAGATGCCGGGCGGCACGGCGGCGCCGTCCAGCACTTCCACGGCCTGGAAGCCGATGTCGTTGGTCTCCTCCAGGGTCGGCATCACGCCGCTGCCGTCGAAGGCGACGTTGAACTTGCGCGGCAGGCCGTAGAGCGAGCGGTCGTTCAGGATCCAGTTGTGCCAGGACTTGGCGAGCGGGCGCGTGTCCAGAAGCTCCTGGGCGTCGATGCCGGCGGTCGAGGAGCCGGTGACGTTGCGGATGTTGTCGGCGCCCGCCCCCCGGGCCGTGAGGCCGATATCGGTGAGCCCGTCGAGGAAGGGCTGGGCGTGCTCGGGATCGATCTCCCGCACCTGCAGGTTCGCCCGGGTGGTCACGTGGACGTAGCCGCCGCCGTGCTGGTCGGCGAGGTCGGCGATGCCGGCGAACTGCCAGTGGTGCAGGATCCCGTTCGGGATCCGCAGCCGGCACATATACGAGACCTGGTTCGGCGCCACCCAGAACATCCCGTGGTAGCGCCAGCGGAAATTGTCCTCGGGCTTCGGCTGCTTGCCGGAGGCGGCCTCCTGGATGAGGCGGTTGTGGCCGTCGAACGGGTTCTCGGCGCGCTTCCATTTCTCCTGGTCGCAGAGCTTGCCGCCGTCCTTGACGGTCCGGTCCTGCGCCTTGATGTGGATCGCGTCCGGGCCCGTCGGCTCGGCCGGCGGCGCGGCCGCCCCCGCCCCGCCCGCGGCGAGGCCGCCGGTCAGGCGGACGGCGGCGATGCCGGAGGCGAAGCCCTCGAGGTAGCGCTTCTGCTCGGCCTCGAACGCGCCCGCGGCGGTCTGGGTGGTGGTCTCGGACATCCGCGCCTCCTCAAGCAGCCAGGGGCTCGGGCGCGGGGCGCCCGAACATCAAGTCGTCCACGTTCTCGATCGGGTCGCCGGAGCGGATCAGCCCCTTGCAGGCGCCCTGCTCGGCGATGTCGCCGACGAACACCGCGCCGATCAGCCGGCCGCCGCGCACCAGCAGCTTGCGGTAGAGGCCGGCGCCGGGGTCGGAGAGCACGATCGCCTCCGCGTCGTCGGGCGTGTCCACGATCCCGGCCGAGAAGACCGGCAGGCCCGAAACCTTCAGGCTCGTGGACAGGGCCGTGCCCCGGTACTCGGCCGGCTCGCCCGAGAGGTGGCGGGCGAGCGTGTCGGCGTGCTCGTAGGCGGGCTCGACCAAACCGTAGATCTGGCCGCGGTGCTCGGCGCACTCGCCCAGCGCGAAGATCCGCGGGTCCGAGGTGGTCATCCGGTCGTCGACCGTGATGCCCCGGCCGATCGCCAGCCCCGCTTCCTGCGCCAGCGCCACCGAGGGGCGCACGCCCACCGACATCACGATGAGGTCGGCCGGGAGCGCGGTGCCGTCCGCCAGCACGAGGCGCTCGACCCGGGACGCGCCCTCGATCCGGGCGGTGTCGGCCTTGAGGATGACGCGCACGCCCCGCGCCTCCATGGCGCGCTTCACCAGCCCAGCGGCGTGGTGATCGAGCTGGCGCTCCATCAGCCGGTCCATGACGTGGAGCAGCGTGGTCTCGACGCCGAGGCGCGCGAGCCCGACCGCCGCCTCGAGGCCCAGGAGGCCGCCGCCGATGACGATCGCCTTCGCGTGCTGCACGGCTGCACGGCGGATCGCCGCCACGTCGGCGAGGTCGCGGAAGGTGATGACGCCCGGAAGGTCCATGCCGGGCTTCGGCAGGCGGATCGGCAGGGAGCCGACCGCGAGGACCAGCCTGTCGAAGGGCAGGACGTGGGTCGCGCCCACGATGACGAGCCCGTTCTCCCGGTCGATCCGCGTCGCCGGCGCGCCGGTGATCAGGCGGATGCCGTGATCCGCGTACCAGTCGAGGCCCCGGAAGGCGCAGGCCGCCTCGTCGACCTCGCCGCCGAGCAGCGAAGAGAGCAGGACCCGGTTGTAGGCGGCCGTGGGCTCGGCCCCGATGCAGGTGATGTCGTAGCGGCCGGGCGCGGCCTCGGTCAGCCGCTCCAGGAAGCGCAGCGAGGCCATGCCGTTGCCGACGACGACCAGCCTCTCGCGCGGCGGGCCGTTCCCGGCGCCCGCGTCGTGTCCGCGTGTGTCCATGGGGGATGTCGCCATCGCTCGATCGCGTCTGGAACCTCGAGTGCAGGGTCGTTGGCGGACCGCCCACGAAAAAGCCGCTGCCGGTCGTCTCCCGGCAGGCTTCAGCCCCAGGGAGAACCGGATCAGCGGCCTCGCTGACGGCGCTGTCCGTCGCCGTTGACGGACGGGGGGAGGTTTGCAGGTTCCGTGCCAGACGCCGCGCGGCCCGCGGGCGCCGCGCGGACCCGCAGGATCGGTGGGGCGGCCGGGACGTTTCGGCCGTCTGAGCGGCGGCTTCGGCACTGCACAAAAACTGTGCGACCCGTCGCAAAAGCGATCACGGGCGGACCGGGCTTTCCGGCAACGACAGAAAGGTCGGGAAATTTCCGGAGGCGCGTCGACGGGGGGCTACCGCGCGCACGCGATCGCCGCGTCGGCCCCGATGAGCTGACCGGCAACGCGCAGCTTCGGATTATGATGAACGTATTACGTAAGTTCTCGCGACGATATCGCCGCGAGTCGCACCGATTCTCGAGTTGTAGAATCGCAGGCGCGCAATGCCGGCGCCTGGAACGCGCCCATCTCGACGTCGCGGTCCGTTACAGGAGTGTCGACAGCATCGCCAGGAGCCCCAGCGTCGGCATCGCGCCGGCGGCCAGGACCCAGTACCAGGCGTGGTGCGATCCCGCCCGACGGTTGTCGTTGCAGGCGCGGGGCACGCGGCCGCCCCGCGTGACGTAGCGTCGAAGCTCGACCCGCCCGCGCGGATGCGAGATCAACGATCCAGTTTCGAGTTTGCGGCATCCGGGCATGGCTCAAGCACAACGGGCGAGCGTGCCCCGCGTTCCGCCGCTGTTCGCCGCGATTCCGCGCGCCGATGACGAACCGCGCGAAGTGTCGCCATCGTCAGAGATTCGCGATCGCCGCCCGGTACAGATCCGCCCTGTAGATGGTCGCGATCGCCGCCGCGATGTCGAACTGCGCGGGCACCTGCTGCGACGCCCGCATCTGCTCCAGCAGCCACCGGGCCTGCGCGGCGCGCGGCTCCTCGACCGCCGCGCCGAAGCGGATGCGCGTGCCGGGCCCGGCGGACGGGTCCGGATCGCCGAAGGCCCGGCCGACCAGGGCGGGATCGAGGTCGAGATAGGTCCGGCGGGCGAGGCGATGGATCAGTTCGGTCCGGTTCTCCGGATCCGCGCACCAGCGTCCGGCCCGGGCGACCGCCCGCACCAGCGGCAGGATCGCGCCGTCGAGCCGCGCGGAGACGGCCAGCACCTTCTCGGGCGCGTTCGGCGCGAGGGCGCTGCCGTGGACCGCCACACGCCCGTGGCCGGCCGCGACCGCCACGTCGTTCCAGGGCGCGCCCGCGCAGAACCCGTCGACCAGGCCGCGCGCCAGCGCCTCCACGCAGTGCTGCGGCGGGACCACGACGGTGCGGAACGCCGCCGCGTCGAGGCCGCCGGCCTCGGCGAACAGCCGCACTTGGTAGCTGTGGCACGAGAAGGGATGCACCGTGCCGAGGGTCAGCGGGCTGCCGGCGCGGTGCCGGGCCTCCGCCACGCCCGCGAAGGCGCGGGCGACATCCGCCAGGGCCTCGCTGGCCGGGTCCATCGCGGCCCAGAGGGTGTTGGACAGCGTGACGGCGTTGCCGTCGGTGCTGAGCTGGAGCGGCACGATCAGGTCTGAGGGCGGCCCCGACAGGGCGAGCCGGCTCGCCAGCGCCAGCGGCGCCAGCATGTGCGCGCCGTCGAGATGGCCCAGCGCCAGCCGGTCGCGCAGCGTCGCCCACGAGGGCTCGGCGGTGAGGTCGAGGTCGAGCCCCTCGGCCCGGGCGAAGCCGAGTTCGTGGGCCGCGATCAGGGGCGCCGCGTCGCAGAGCGGAACGTAGCCGAGCTGGAGCCTCATCCGAGCAGGTCCGCGGTGGTGACGATCGCCCGGGCGATGTCGGCGATCTTGCGCTTCTCGTTCATGGCCTTGCGGCGCAGCTGCTTGTACGCCTCGTCCTCGGAGAGGCCCTTCATGGTCATCAGGATGCCCTTCGCCCGCTCGATCAGCTTGCGGTCGGCGAGTTCGCCCCGCGCCTCCGTCAGCTCGCGCTGGAGGCGCGCGAAGGCGTTGAAGCGCAGGATCGCGATGTCGAGGATCGACTTGATCCGTTCCGCCCGCAGCCCGTCCACCACGTAGGCGGAGATCCCGGCATCGACGGCGGCCTGCATCATGGTCGAGTCCGAGCGGTCGACGAACATCGCCACGGGCCGCTCGACCTGCCGGGAGACACCCGACATCTGCTCCAGGATGTCCCGGCTCGGGCTCTCCAGATGGATCACCACCACGTCGGGCTTGAGCGCGGCGACGCGCTCCATGAGGTCGGCGGTGTCGGGAATCACGACCACGCGCCCGATCCCGGCGGCGCGCAGGCCCTCTTCCAGGATGGCCGCGCGGGCGCGGCTCGGGTCGATCACGGCGACGGTGAGATTGGTTTCAGTCATCGTGGCCCGGTACGGGGCGGGTCTTCTTCTCGAGGCCGGCCCGGCGCGGGCCGCCGCGAGCTAAGCAAGGCCCGTGCCCGTGCTGGGCCCGCGGCGCCCGTTTCCGCGGAATCCCACCTTGCGGCACCAGTAACCGCTGCGCAAAGAAACGGTCCAGCTTCCGCCGCAATGCTGGCCGCACTGTACAGGCCTCGCGGCGGTCAAGGAGATCGGTGATTCGGATGCGCAGGCCAGATCAGCCCGCCCTGACGGCCGCCGCCCACGGCCGCGTGTCCATGCCCTTCCTGCCGACGCTGGCCGTCGTGGCAATCCTGGGCGTGGCCTCGCTCTACTGCCCGACCTCGAAGCCCGGACAGCCCGGCGCCCGGGTCGAAGCGGGCGTGTCCGCCGCTCCCGGACCCACGGATTTCGCGCCGATCGCCGCCGTCGCGGCGCCGGGCCGCCCGCCCGCCGTGATCGCGTTCGCCGAGCAGTACCCGCTCGACGCCGTGATCGCGCGGACGGGGTCCCTGCCCGCCCGTCCGGCCGTGGCCGCACGGGCGAACGCCCACGTCGCGGCCGCGGGCCGGCGCGCCTGCCCCGGCCGGCGCTGCCCCGAGACGCCCCGCAGCAACACCGATCCCATGGCGCCCGCCCGCGGGGCGGCCGATGAGGCCGAGGACGCCCTGCTCCCGTCGCAGGCCATGCCCTTCGCGGCCTCGGTGGTGGAGACCCTGGTTCCGGCCGCGCGGGCCGTCGGCGACGCGGCGAATCTCGTGCGCAGCAGCGCGAGGGCGGTCCAGGGCACGGTGGCCCTGGCGGTGGCCGACTGCCTGCGCTGACCGCGTCGGGCAGCGGGCACCCCGACCTCTGGATCTCGTGACCGGACGTCCTAGGTGCGTCGCAGCGGACGGCCCGGACTGCCGGCCGCGGACCGGGGCCGGGGCCGGATGGCTGCACGCATCGAGGATTACGCGCTCGTCGGGGATTGCCGGAGCGCGGCGCTGATCAGCCGTCAGGGCAGCGTCGACTGGTTGTGCTGGCCGCGCTTCGACGCGGCCGCCCTGTTCACCAGCCTCCTGGGAACCGAGGCGCACGGCTTCTGGAAGATCTTCCCCGAGGCCGAGCACGTCGAGACGCGCTGGTCCTACCGGCCGGGCAGCCTCGTGCTGGAAACCCGCCACACCACGCGGCAGGGCGAGGTCCTGGTCACGGATTTCATGCCGGTCGGCGACGGGTCCCATCTGGTGCGGCTCGTCGAGGGCGTGCACGGGCGCGTCGCCATGCGGATGGAGATGGCGGTCCGGTTCGATTACGGCTCGGCCGTGCCCTGGGTCTCCCGCTCGGAGCTGGGCGACCTGCGCGCCGTCTCGGGCCCTCACAAGGTCGTGCTGCGCACCGACGTCCATCTCAAGGGATCGGACGCGCAGACGACGGTGTCCGAGTTCACCGTCCATGCCGGTGACAAGCACCGGTTCGTCCTGAGCTACGGTCCCTCCCACGAGGAGGACCCGCCCCCGATCGAGCCGCGCAAGGTCCTCGAGGCCACCGACCAGCACTGGCGCGAATGGTCGTCGCGCTGCGCCGGCGGCACGGGCTGGGACCGGATGCTCCAGCGCTCCCTCCTGACCCTCAAGGCGCTGATCTACGAGCCCACCGGCGGCATCGTGGCGGCGCCCACGGCCTCCCTGCCGGAGGGGCTCGGCGGGATCCGGAACTGGGATTACCGGTTCTGCTGGCTGCGCGACTCGACCCTGACGCTGATCGCCCTGATGGACGGCGGCTACATCGACGAGGCGCGCGACTGGCTGGGCTGGCTGCTGCGGGCCGTGGCGGGCAATCCCGAGCAGGCGCACATCCTCTACGGCATCGCCGGCGAGCGGCTGCTGCCCGAGATCGAGCTGGACTGGCTGCCGGGCTACGAGAACTCGCGGCCCGTCCGCATCGGCAACGCCGCCGCCAGCCAGTTCCAGCTCGACGTCTACGGCGAGCTGTTCGACGCGCTCTACCAGGCCCATGCCCGCGGCCTGCCGGTGAGCAAGGACGGCCTGCGGGTCGGCCTCGCGATCCTGAACCACCTGGAGACCGCGTGGCGCGAGCCCGACGAGGGGATCTGGGAGGTGCGCGGCGGGCGTCGCCACTTCACGCACTCGAAGGTCATGGCCTGGGTGGCGTTCGACCGGGCGCTGCGCATGCACGAGATGCACGAGAACGGCGCCACGCAGGAGCAGGCCGAGCGCTGGCGCGCCGTCAAGGACGAGATCCACGCCGAAGTCTGCGAGAAGGGCTTCGATCCCGCTCTCAACAGCTTCGTCCAGTCCTACGGCGCGAAGGCCCTGGACGCGAGCCTCCTGCTCATCGCCCATACGGGCTTCCTCCCGCAGGACGATCCCCGGGTGGTCGGCACCGTGGAGGCGATCGGCAAGGGGCTGATGCGGGACGGCTTCATCCTCCGCTACGAGACCGAGGGCCAGACCACCGACGGGCTGACCGGCTCCGAGGGGGCTTTCCTGCCCTGCACCTTCTGGTACGTGGACAACCTCATCGGCCTGGGGCGGCGCGACGAGGCCGGGGCACTGATCGAGCGCCTGATCGGCATCTGCACCGATCTCGGCCTCGTCAGCGAGGAATACGACGTGCAAGCCAAGCGTCTTGTGGGTAACTTCCCTCAGGCGTTCACCCACGTCGCCCTCGTCAACACGCTCCTCAGCTATACGCGCGGCGAAGGGCCGGCGGATCGGCAGGGTGGTAAGGCCAACGGAGCTCCTCCCGCCGTCCTACGGCAGCGCGAAGCCGCGAAGCGGACCGCGCGAGGCGAACTGGAAGACGCGACATCATGAGCGGTGCTGACACTCCCGCCAAGGCGGCCCTCGCTGAGATCGATACGCTCAGCATCAACACGATCCGGACGCTCGCGATCGACGCGGTGCAGAAGGCCAATTCGGGCCATGCCGGCGCGCCCATGGCGCTGGCGCCGGTCGCCTACACGCTGTGGAACCGCTACCTGCGCTACGACCCGGCGCACCCGCACTGGCCGAACCGCGACCGGTTCGTGCTGTCCTGCGGCCACGCCTCGATGCTGCTCTACGGGCTGCTGCACCTCGCGGGCGTCGCCGAGAGCGACGGCGGCAATGCCCCGGCGGTGTCGCTGGAGGACATCAAGAAGTTCCGGCAGCTCGACAGCCGGACCCCGGGCCACCCGGAATACCACTTCACCACCGGCGTCGAGACCACCACGGGCCCGCTCGGCCAGGGCGTCGCCAACTCGGTCGGCATGGCCATGGGCAGCCGCTTCCTCGGCCAGCACCTGAACCGGCCGAACCTGCCGCTGTTCGACTACAACGTCTACGCCGTCTGCTCGGACGGCGACCTGATGGAGGGCGTCGCCTCCGAGGCCGCCTCGCTCGCCGGCCACCTGCGGCTCGCCAACCTCTGCTGGATCTACGACGACAACACCGTCACCATCGAGGGCCACACGGAGCTGGCCTTCGGCGAGGAGGTCGCGACCCGCTTCCTGGCCTACGGCTGGCAGGTGCTGCGCGTCGCCGACGCCAACGACGTGCACGCGCTGGCGGGCTCGATCGAGACCTTCCTGGCCACCAACGACCGCCCGACGCTCATCATCGTCAAGTCGGTGATCGGCTACGGCGCCCCGAAGAAGCAGGGCACCTCCAAGGCCCACTCGGACGCGCTCGGCGAGGACGAGGTGAAGGGCGCCAAGCGCGCCTACGGATGGCCGGAGGACGCGCAGTTCCTCGTGCCGGACGGCGTGCAGGAGAACTTCCGCAACGGCATCGGCAAGCGCGGCGCCGGCCTCTACGATTCGTGGCAGGGCCTGCTCGCCAAGGCGAAGGAGGCGGACGCCGCCCACGCCGAGGACCTGAACGCCTTCCTGGAAGGCCGCCTGCCGGAGGGCTGGGACAAGGACATCCCCGTCTTCGAGCCGGACGCCAAGGGCCTCGCCACCCGCGAATCCTCCGGCAAGGTGCTGAACGCCATCGCCCAGCACGTGCCGTTCCTGCTCGGCGGCTCGGCCGATCTGGCGCCGTCCAACAAGTCGAACCTGACCTTCGAGGGCGCGGGCTCGTTCGGCCCGTTCTCGCCGGGCGGCCGCAACCTGCATTTCGGCGTCCGCGAGCACGCCATGGGCTCGATCGTGAACGGGCTCGGCCTCTCCGGGCTGCGGGCCTACGGCGCGACCTTCCTGGTCTTCGCCGACTACATGCGCCCGCCGATCCGGCTCGCCTCGCTCATGGAGCTGCCGGTCTTCCACATCTTCACCCACGACTCGATCGGCGTGGGCGAGGACGGGCCGACCCACCAGCCGGTGGAGCAGCTCCTGTCGCTGCGCTGCATCCCGGGCCTCGTGACCCTGCGCCCGGCCGACGCCAACGAGGTCGCCGAGGCCTACCGGGTGATCTTCACGCTGAAGAACCAGCCGGCGGTTCTCGCCCTCTCGCGCCAGCCGCTGCCGACCCTCGACCGCGCGAAGTACGGGGCCGCCTCCGGCACCGCCAAGGGCGGCTACGTGCTGGCCGACAGCGAGGGCACGCCCGACGTGATCCTGCTCGCCTCGGGCTCCGAGGTGCAGCTCTGCGTCGGTGCCTACGAGGCCCTGAAGGCCGAGGGGGTGAAGGCCCGGGTCGTGTCGATGCCGTCCTGGGACCTGTTCGAGCGCCAGGACGAGGCCTACCGCGACTCGGTGCTGCCCCCCGCCGTCAAGGCCCGGGTGGCCGTCGAGCAGGGCAGCGTCATCGGCTGGGACCGCTACGCCGGTTCCGAGGGCGCGATCATCGGCATGCACACCTTCGGCGCCTCGGCGCCGATCAAGGATCTCCAGACCAAGTTCGGTTTTACCCCCGAGAAGGTCCTGGACGCCGCGAAGGCGCAGGTGGCCAAGCACAAGAAGTAGCCCGGGGGCCTGCTCTCCCGCCCGGTCCGGGCGGGAGGGTGCGTTCGGGCGAGAGTACGCGGTACGCGAGGCGAGGAACCGACATGAACGCGCTCAAGGCCCTGCACGACGAACAGGATCAAGCGGTCTGGCTCGACTTCGTGGCCCGCGGATTCATCGAGAAGGGCGAGCTGAAGCAGCTCGTGGAGCGCGACGGCCTGCGGGGCGTCACCTCCAACCCGTCGATCTTCGAGAAGGCGATCGGCCACTCGGACGAGTACGACGACAGCCTGAAGGCCGTGCAGGCGACCGGCGACAGCCGCGTCATCGACCTCTACGAGGGGCTCGCCATCGCCGACATCCAGGCGGCCGCCGACGTGCTCCGCCCGGTCTACGAGGCGAGCGACGGCGCCGACGGCTACGTCAGCCTGGAGGTCTCGCCCTACCTCGCCCTCGACACCGAGGCGACGCTGGCCGAGGCGCGCCGCCTGCACAAGGCGGTCTCCCGCGACAACCTGATGGTCAAGGTGCCGGCCACCCCGGAGGGGATCCCGGCGATCCGGCAGCTGACGAGCGAGGGCATCTCGATCAACGTCACCCTGCTGTTCTCGCAGGAGGCCTACGAGGCCGTGGCGCGCGCCTTCATCGACGGTCTCGACGCGCGCGCGAAGGCCGGCCACGACGTCTCGCGGATCGCCAGCGTGGCGAGCTTCTTCATCAGCCGCATCGACGTCCTGGTCGACAAGCTCCTCGACGAGAAGATCGCGCAGGCCAACGATCCGGACGAGAAGTTCGCCCTCGAGCAGCTGAAGGGCAAGGTGGCGATCGCCAACGCCAAGCTCGCCTACCAGCGCTACAAGACGATCTTCGCCGAATCCAAGTGGACCGCCCTGGCCGAGAAGGGCGCCAAGGCGCAGCGGCTGCTCTGGGCCTCCACGGGCGTGAAGAACAAGGCCTATTCCGACGTCCTCTACGTCGAGGAGCTGATCGGACCGAACACCGTCAACACGATGCCGCCGGCCACCATGGACGCGTTCCGCGACCACGGCGTGGTGCGGGCCACGATCGAGGAGGACGTGCCCGGCGCCGAGGCGGTGATGAACCGCCTCGCCCGGGCCGGGATCGACATCGAGGCGGTGGCCGAGCAGCTGGTGAAGGAGGGCGTGCAGCTCTTCATCGACGCCGCCGACAACCTGCTGGGCGCCGTCGCCGGCAAGCGCGTCGCGCTGCTGGGGCACCGTCTGGACGGGCAGAGCCTCGCCATGGACGACACCCTGGCGGCCGAGGCCAAGAAGGCCGTCGAATCCTGGCGCGCCAGCGGGTCGATCCGCCGGCTCTGGGCGGGCGACGCCTCGGTCTGGTCCGGCCACGACGAGGCGAACTGGCTCGGCTGGCTGCACATCGTCGAGGAAGAGCTCGAGAAGGCCGCCGACTACGCCGCCTTCTCCGACTGGGTGAAGGCGCAGGGCTTCACCGACGCGGTCGTGCTCGGCATGGGCGGGTCGAGCCTCGGCCCGGAGGTCCTGAGCCTGACCTACGGCCAGCGCGAGGGGTTCCCGAAGCTCCAGATCCTCGACTCGACCCACCCGGATCAGGTGCGCGCCCTGGAGGCGAGCATCGACCTGGCCAAGACGCTGTTCATCGTCGCGTCCAAGTCCGGCTCGACCCTGGAGCCGAACGTCTTCCGCGACTACTTCCTGGCCCGCGCCAAGGACGTGCTCGGCGAGAAGGCCGGCGACCACTTCGTGGCCGTGACCGATCCGGGCTCCGACATGGAGCGCGCCGCGAAGGCGGATGGGTTCAAAAAGATCTTCTACGGCGTGAAGCAGATCGGCGGGCGCTACTCGGTGCTCTCGGCCTTCGGCCTCGTGCCGGCCGCCGCCATGGGCCTCGACGTGAAGGCGCTCCTCGAGACCGCCCGCATCATGGTCCGCTCCTGCGGCCCGGCCGTGCCGCCGGCCGTGAACCCGGGCGTCCTGCTGGGCACGGCCATCGGCGCCGCGGCGCTCGCCGGCCGCGACAAGGTAACGATCGTCGCCTCCCCGGCGATCGCGAGCTTCGGCGCCTGGGCCGAGCAGCTGATCGCGGAATCGACCGGCAAGCAGGGCAAGGGCCTCGTGCCGGTGGACGGCGAGCCGGTCGGCGTTCCCGCCGTCTACGGCCACGACCGGTTCTTCGTCTACCTGCGCCTCGACGGCAACGCCGAGGCCGCGCAGGACGAGGCCCTGCGCGCCCTGGAGCGGGACGGCCACCCGATCGCCCGCATCACCCTCGACTCGATCGAGCAGCTGCCGCAGGAATTCTACCGTCTGGAGATGGCGACCGCGGTGGCCGGCGCGGTGATCGGGATCAACCCGTTCGACCAGCCCGACGTCGAGGCCAGCAAGGTCGAGACGAAGAAGCTGTTCGCCGAGGCCGAGGCGAAGGGCGCCCTCCCCGCCGAGACGCCGCTCTACGAGGACGACTGGGTCGCGCTCTACGCCGATCCGCGGAACGCCGACGCCCTCAAGCCGGCCGCCGAGGGGCTCGAGGCCGCGATGAAGGCGCAGATCGGCCGCCTGAAGGACGGCGATTACCTGGGGCTCCTGGCCTACGTCCCGCGCGACGCCGAGGCCGCCGCGATCCTGCAGGAGCCGCGGATCGCCGTGCGCGACGCCCGCAAGGTCGCGACCTGCCTGGAGTTCGGGCCGCGGTTCCTCCACTCGACCGGCCAGGCCTACAAGGGCGGCCCGGACACCGGCGTGTTCCTGCAGATCACCGCGGACGCTGCGGAGGACCTGCCGATCCCGGGCCGGAAGCTCGGGTTCAGCACCGTCGTCGCGGCGCAGGCGCGGGGCGACTTCGCCGTCCTCGCCGAGCGCGGCCGGCGGGCGCTGCGCGTCCACCTCAAGGGCGGCGACACGAAGGCCGGCCTCGTGCGGGTCGCGGCGGCGCTGAAGATGGCTGTCGTCTAGCCGTCCCGGACCGCCGGCGGGGGGCTTCCCGGCCCGCCGCCGGTCCGCCGCGGCGGATCGCCTGTGACGTCGGTGAAGCCGTAGGGGCCTGACCCTCGCCGCGCGGGGGCAATCGGTAAGGAAGGGCAGCAATGCAACTCGGCATGATCGGCCTCGGCCGGATGGGCGGCAACATCGTCCGGCGTCTCCTGCGCGACGGGCACACAGCCGTGGTGTTCGACCAGAATCCGGCGGCCGTCGCCGCCCTGGTCGAGGCCGGTGCGGTCGGCGCGTCGAGCCTGGAGGACCTGGTCTCGAAGCTCGAGGTGCCGCGCGCGGCCTGGGTGATGCTGCCGGCCGGGGCGATCACCGAGCAGACCGTCCAGGCGCTCTCGGGGCTGATGCAGGCGGACGACTGCATCATCGACGGCGGCAACTCCTTCTACGGCGACGATGTCCGCCGCGGGGCCGCCCTGAAGGAGAAGGGCCTGCACTACGTGGATGTCGGCACTTCGGGCGGCGTCTGGGGCCTGGAGCGCGGCTACTGCATGATGATCGGCGGGGACAAGGAAGCCGTCGACCGCCTCGACCCGATCTTCAAGACCCTGGCGCCCGGCATCGGCGACATCCCGAAGACGCCGAACCGCGAGGGGCGCGACCCCCGCGCCGAGCAGGGCTACATTCACGCGGGCCCGACCGGCGCCGGCCACTTCGTCAAGATGGTCCATAACGGCATCGAGTACGGCCTGATGCAGGCCTACGCGGAGGGCTTCGACATCCTCCGCCACGCCAACGCGTCCGACCTGCCGGCCGAGCGCCGCTTCGATCTCAACATGGGCGACATCGCCGAGGTCTGGCGCCGCGGCAGCGTCGTCTCGTCCTGGCTGCTCGACCTGACCGCCCAGGCACTCGCGGGCGACGAGCAGCTCACCGACTTCTCCGGCTACGTCGAGGATTCGGGCGAGGGCCGCTGGACCATCAACGCCGCCGTCGAGGAGGGCGTCCCGGCGACGGTGCTCTCCGCCGCGCTCTACCGCCGCTTCCGCTCCCGCGAGCACGCGAGCTACGCCGACAAGCTGCTCTCGGCGATGCGCAAGGGCTTCGGCGGCCACCAGGAGCCGAAGGGCTGAGCGGGACGCCCGCAGGCCGACCTGTCCGACCCCCGAAGCCGCAGGGCCCGAACCCATGAGCCTTCCCGTCGGAACCCACGTCCTGAAGGATCCGGAGGCGGTTGCCCGCGAGGCGGCCGAGCGGATCATCGTGGCCTGCGGCGAGAGCCGGTCCGACCGGATCGCGCTCTGCCTCTCGGGCGGCTCGACGCCCAAGGTGCTGTACGGCCTGCTCGCCGGGCCGGACTACGCGGCCCGGGTGCCGTGGGAGCGGATCCACTGGTTCTTCGGCGATGACCGCGCCGTGCCGTGGGACGATCCGCGCAGCAATGTCCGGATGGTTCGGGAGGCCTTCGGGCACGGTTCCCAGATCCCGCCGACGCATCTCCACTTCATCCCCTCGGACGAGGGTCCGGAGGCGGGCGCCCGCGCCTACGAGCGGACGCTCCTCGACTTCTACGGGGCCGAGCGCCTCGATCCGGCCCGCCCGCTGTTCGACCTCGTGCTCCTCGGCCTCGGTGAGGACGGGCACACCGCCTCGCTGTTTCCCGGCAAGCCCGCCGTCGACGAGACCCGGCGGCTCGTCGTCGCCGTGCCCGAGGCCGGCCTGGAGCCGTTCGTTCCGCGGATCAGCCTGACGCTGCCGGCGCTCGCGTCCTCCCGGCACGTGCTGTTCCTCGTCACCGGGGCCGGCAAGCGGGTCCCGCTGGCCCGGCTGGCCGCCGGCGAGACCCTGCCGGCCGGCCGCGTAACCAGCGCGGGCGCCGTGGCGTGGCTGCTCGACGAGGCCGCGGCCGGCTGAACCCGCCGCGCCGGCGTCAGCCGCGCGGGAATGATCGGGCGCGCGCAACACCATTTCCTACTCGGGCGTCACCGGGCAATGGCATTGCCACGTCGCACGTGATGACGTTCGAGAACGCAACCCGTCATCGCCAGCCTCTGGGTATCCTTCGTGCAGCCTCGTGAAAGGGCACCGAAGGAGACCTGCCGATGCCGCAGACCACCACCCCGACCGACGTCGAGGCGATGCTGGCGAACCTCGCGCGCTCCGCGAGCCGCTCGCCGGAGGCCTATCTGGCCTCGGCCCGGGCGACCCTGGTGCGCCTGCTGGCCCAGCCGGATCTGCTCGACCCGTCGCGGCTGGTCGGCCGGGGGCCCGGCCTGAGCCGGAACCTCCTGTTCGGCACCGAGGCGATCAGCGTCTGGGCGATGGTCTGGGCGCCCGGCACGGTCACGCCGGTCCACGACCACCACTGCTCGTGCTGCTTCGGCCTGCTGCGCGGCAGCCTGCGGGAGACGTGGTACCGTCCGATCAGCGAGACCCACGCGGTGGCGACCATGGACGCCGTCCGCATGCCCGGCTTCGTCGCCTGCATGATGCCCACGGGGCCGAACCTGCACCGGATCGCCAATGACGGGCCGGAGGCGGCCGTCTCGATCCACGTCTACGGCTACGACCACCGGGCGCAGGACTCGTCGATCCACCGGACCTACGCGGTGGCGGCGGGCTGAGCCCCGCCGCGGCGCGGCCGCGTCACGCCACGTAGATCGTCGGGACGGCAGTCGTGTACTTCATCTCCTCCATGGCGATGGAGGAGGACAGGTTCGAGAAGTCGAGCTTGGCGATGAGGCGCTGGTAGACCGCGTCGTAGGCCTCGATATCGGGCACCACGATCCGCAGCAGGTAGTCGATCTCGCCGGTCAGGCGCCACGCCTCGACGATCTCCGGGAAGCCGGCGACCACCCGCCGGAACGCGTCCGACCAGTCTGCGGCGTGGCGCGGTGCCTTCACGGCCACGAACACCGTGGTGGGGACGTTGACCTTGCGGCGGTCCACCAGGGCGACCCGGCGGCGGATCACCCCGGACGCCTCCAGCTTCTTCACCCGCCGCCAGCACGGCGCCGCGCTGATGCCGACCTGCTCGGCGAGTTCGGCCACCGGGAGCGTCGCGTCCTGCTGGAGGAGATCGAGGATCTTCCGGTCCACGGCGTCCATGCGATCGATGCTCCCGTCGGCGCGTCCGGGCCGGACTACAGGGCGAAGTGCTTCGAGAGCTTGAGCCCCTGGGCCTGGTAGTTCGAGCCGGCCCCCGCCCCGTAGAGCGTCTCCGGCAGGTCGAGCATCCGCTCGTAGACGAGGCGGCCGACGATCTGCCCGTCCTCCAGAAGGAAGGGCACGTCGCGGGAGCGGACCTCCAGCACGGCCCGCGCGCCCGCCCCGCCGGCCCCGGCATAGCCGAAGCCCGGGTCGAAGAAGCCCGCGTAGTGGACGCGGAACTCGCCCACGAGGGGATCGAACGGCACCATCTCGGCGGCGTGGTCCGGCGGGACCTGCACCGCCTCCTTGGAGGCCAGGATGTAGAACTGGCCGGGATCGAGGATCAGGCTGCCCGATCCGTCGGCGGCGAGGGGTTCCCAGAAATCCGCCGCCCGGTGGCGACCGGGGGCGTCGACGTCGACGAGGCCGGTGTGGCGCTTCGCCCGGTAGCCGACGAGGCCGTCGAAGCCGGCGAGGTCGACCGAGACCGCCACGCCGCCCTGGAAGGACGGGCTGCCGGCGTCGACCAGGGCCGAGCGGGCGTGCAGCAGGCCGAGCTCGGCCTCGGTCAGCCGCGGCGCCCCGCGGCGGAAGCGGATCTGCGACAGCCGCGAGCCGCTGCGCACGAGGACCGGGAAGGTGCGCGGCGAGATCTCCGCGTAGAGCGGCCCGTCGTAGCCGGGCTCGACCTGGTCGAAGGCCTCGCCCCGGTCGGTGATGACGCGGGTGAAGACGTCGATGCGCCCGGTCGAGCTCTTCGGGTTCGCGGCCGCCGCGAGATCGGCCGGCAGGGCTAGGCTCTCCTGAAGCTCCGCGATGTAGACGCAGCCCGTCTCCAGGACGGCGCCCGGGCGCAGGTCGACGGCGTGCAGCGACAGCCGGTCGACGCAGGCCTGGACCGTCCGTCCCGAGCCGGGCAGGAAGCTCGTCCGCACCCGGTAGGCCCTGGCGCCCAGGCGCAGGTCGAGGCTCGCGGGCTGGATCTGATCGGCCGCGAAGGGGCTCGCATTCCGGATGCCGCCCGCCCGCGCGAGGGCGGCGATCGCCTGGGCCGGCAGGATGCCGGATCGGCCGTCCGCGCTCGTCTCGGCGGCTCCCGTGGCTGCGCCCGCGTTCATCGCGCCCCTGACTCCCTCGCGCGCCCCGGCCGGTCCGCGTCACGCCGAGCAGCGTTGTCCGCCGGGACCCGCTAACGCGGGCTTAACCGCGTCCGGAGGCCTCGTGAGGCCGGCGCCGCGACCGGCGGCCCGCCGCGCCGCGCGAGGTAGTCCGCCGCAATTGACGGCGATTCCGCCGCCCACTACCACCGGCCGGGAAGCGCGTTCCATTCGGCTTCCGCGAGTCGTACCGTCCGAAGAAGGGCCAAATAGGGCGATGTACAAGGCCGAGACGCGGGGAATAAGTGTGACGGTCCAGTCTCGTTTCGTCGAGGAGGAGTCCTCGCCGACCGAGAGCCGGTACTTCTTCGCCTACACGGTCGAGATCGTGAACAACGGCAGCGAGCAGGTCCAGCTGCGCTCGCGCCACTGGCGGATCATCGACGGCCACGGGGCCTGCCAGGAAGTGCGCGGCACCGGTGTGGTCGGCAAGCAGCCGGTGCTGGAGCCGGGCGAGTCCTTCTGCTACACCAGCGGCTGTCCGCTCAACACGCCCGACGGGTTGATGGCCGGCAGCTACACCATGGCGACGGTGGCCGGCGAGAGCTTCGAGGCCGAGATCCCCGCCTTCTCCCTCGACAGCCCGCACGTCCGCCGCAGCCTGCACTGAGGTCCCGGCCCGGGGCCTCGCCCCGGAGGAATCCATGTCCGCGACCGGCGAGCGGCTGAGCCCGCTCGACATGCTCGCCCGCCTCGTGTCCTTCGACACGGAGAGCGACAAGTCCAACCTCGCCCTGATCGACGCCGTCTGCGCCTATCTCGACGGCTGGGACGTCCCGTACCTGCGCCTCCCGAACGCGGCGGGCGACAAGGCCGCCATCCTCGCCACGGTCGGCCCGATGGTCGACGGCGGCACCATCCTGTCCGGCCACACCGACGTGGTGCCGGTGGCGGGCCAAGCCTGGACCGGCGACCCGTTCACCCTGCGCGTCGCCGACGGCCGGGCCTACGGACGGGGCGCGGTCGACATGAAGGGCTTCGACGCGCTGGCCCTGGCGCTCGTGCCCGACATGCTCGCCGCCGGTCTGAAGCGGCCGATCCACATCCTGCTCTCCTACGACGAGGAGACGACCTGCCTCGGCTCGATGGATGGGATCGCGCGGTTCGGCGACGGCCTGCCCCGACCGGCCGCGGTGATCGTCGGCGAGCCCACCGGCATGGAGGTGGCGGACGCCCACAAGAGCATCGTCACCTGCCTCACCACGGTCCACGGCCACGAGGCCCATTCCGCCCGCCCCGCCCTCGGCGCGAACGCCGTATCGGCCGCCTGCGACCTCGTCGCCGGCCTCAACCGGATCGCCGACCTGATGATCGAGCGCGGCGACCCGTCCGGGCGGTTCGACCCGGCCTCGACCACGGTCCATGTCGGGACGATCCAGGGCGGCACCGCCCGCAACATCCTCGCCAAGGAGTGCCGCTTCCTCTGGGAGTATCGCGGCCTGCCGGATCTCGACCCGGCCGAGATCCCGCGGCTCTTCGCGGCCGAGGTCGAGCGGGTCACCCGCGAGCGCCTCAACCGCTACGGCGCGTTCGGGCGGATCGAGACGCTGGAGGAGGTCGACATCCCCGGCCTCGCCCCGGAGCCGGGCTCGGCGGCCGAGCGCCTCTGCCTGCGCCTCGCCGGACGCAACCACACCGTCGCGGTCCCCTACGCCACCGAGGCCGGGCGCTTCCAGGCGGCCGGTCTCCCGACGGTGGTCTGCGGCCCCGGCGACATCGCCCAGGCGCACCAGCCCGACGAGTTCATCACCCTGGATGCCCTGGGCCAGGGTGAGCACTTCCTGCGCGAGCTGATCGAGGCCAGTGCGTCATGAATGCGGCGACCGGTATCACCATCAAGCTGCGTCCGCTGGAGCGGGAGGACCTGCGCTTCGTCCACCAGCTCAACAACAACGACAGCATCATGCGCTACTGGTTCGAGGAGGCCTACGAGTCCTTCGCCGAACTGCAGCAGCTCTACGAGCGCAACATCCACAACCAGACCGAGCGGCGCTTCATCGTGGCCGATCCGAGCGGGGAGCCGGCCGGGCTGATCGAGCTCGTCGAGATCAACCACCTGCACCGGCGCTGCGAGTTCCAGATCGCGATCCACCCGAGCTTCCAGGGCCGCGGCTACGCGTGGCAGGCCACCCGGATCGCCATGGATTACGCGTTCAGCGTGCTCAACATCCACAAGCTCTACCTGCACGTCGACCGGGACAACGCCCGGGCCGTGCGGATCTACGAGCGCTGCGGCTTCCACCCCGAGGGCGTGCTGAAGGACGAGTTCTTCGTGAACGGGCGCTACCGCGACGCCGTGCGGATGTGCCTGTTCCAGCCGGACTACCTGAGGGCCCGCGGCGGAGGCGGCGACATCGCCGAGCCCGTCCTGAAGGTCTGAACCGGGTCTCGTCCGCCGCCGACGGGCGACGGACGAGCTTGAAACGACGCGGGGGCGGAGCCCGTCGGCCCCGCCCCCGCGCTCACGCCGCTCAGTTGCGGCCGGCACCGCCCGTCTGGCCGCCGGCCCGGCCGGCACCTTGGGCGCCGCCCATGGCGCCGTTGCCGCCCGCGCTGCCGCCGCTCATGCCGCCGCGCTCCGCGCCGCCCGTCCGGCCGCCCTCGGCGCCGGACTTCATTCCGCCCTGCTGGCCGCCGCGATCGGACGCGTTGCGGATGCCGTCCTGCTGACCGCCGCGCATGTCGCTGTTGCGCATACCGTCGTTCTTGCCTTCCTGCTGACGGGAGGCCTTGTCCATCCCCCGATCCTGGCCGCGGTCGTTCCGGTCCATCCGGCCTTCGTTGCGGCCCTCGTTCCGCGACGCGTTGCGGATGCCGTCGCGCTCGCCGCGGTTGTCGAAGCGCGCGCCGGCGCGCTGCTCGGAGCGGAAGCTCGCGCTGACCGCACCGCCGCCGCTCAGGCGCCGGTACTCGGCGGAGCCGTAGCGCACCCGCTGGCCGCGGATCGTCACGAAGCGGTCCTCCTGGACGGAGACGAGGCGGCGGTACTCGGGGGAGCCGTACACCACGCGCTGGCCGCGGATGACGACGTAGCGCTCGCGCGGGCCGGTCTCGCGGACGCTGACCAAGCGGCGGTACTCGGGCGAACCGTAGAGCACGCGCTGGCCGCGGATCACGACGTAACGCGCGCGCGGGCCGCGATTCTCGGTGACGATCAGGCGGCGATACTCCGGCGAGCCGTACACGACCCGGCGGCCGCCGATGAACACGTAGCGGCCCTCGCGGCGGAAGCCGCCCTCGACCCGCTCGGACCGGACATCCGTCCGGCTCACGTCGGTCCGGCCCCGGAAATCGGCGCGGTCGGCGCGGCGGTCACCGCGACGGTCACCGCGATCGGCACGCGCGCCGTCGCGATCCCCGCGCTCGTCGCGGTCGGCGCGATCACCGCGGCGGTCGCCCCGCTCGGTGCCGGCCCGGTCCTTGTCCTGAGCCATGCGATCCTGACCCGTGCGGCCCTCGCCGCCGGCCTCGCGGCCCTGCGCGGACCGGCCTGCCTCGGCACCGGAGCGCTCGGACGCCGCCTGGCGGCCGCCCTTCATGTCACCCTGCATGCCACCCTGGGCGCCGCCCTGCATGCCGCCGCGCTCGCCGCCGCCGGCCTTCATGCCGGACTCGGCGTTACCCTGACCGCCGCGACCGCCCATCCCGGCGCCGCGATCGGCGCCACCCTGCTGGGCGTAGGCCGAGGTGCTGATCAGCAGCGCGGCCAATCCGATCGATAATTTCCGCATGGCGTACCCTCCAATGTTGAATCTGCGACGCAACGTCAAAGGTCGCGAAACGGTTCAGCCTGGAGGGATCAAAAATTTACGCAACGAATACCGATCTTCGTGCGTTTCGCGCGGAAAAGCTTGGCCGTAGACGCGGGCATGCTGGTCCGCAGGCCCGCTGTCCTGCGCTCTACTGGCCGGGCTGTCCGGCGATCTCGGCCTCGACCTCCTGGGGATCGAGGTCGTAGCGCCGGGAGCAGAACTCGCAGGTGATGACGATGCGCCCGTCATCCGCCACCATCTCGTGCCGCTCCTGCGGCGTGAACGAGCGGATCATGCCCATCACGCGCTCCCGCGAGCAGCGGCAGGTCTCCTGAACCGGCTGGCGGTCGAACACCCGCACCCCGCTCTCGTGGAACAGCCGGTAGAGCAGCCGCTCGCTCGACACGTTCGGGTCGACCAGCTCGTGATCCTCGATGGTCGCGACCAGCGAGCGGGCCTCGACCCAGGCATCGTCCTCCGGCGCCTCCCCCGAGAGGTGCGCGTGCCCCTCCGGGATATCGCCCGGGGGCAGGTCGGCGAGGCGCGCCCGATCCACCGACTGGGGCAGGAACTGCACGAGCAGCCCTCCGGCCCGCCAGCGCCCGGCCCCCTCCTCCACGGCCTCGGCCACGGCGAGGCGCACCTGCGTCGGGATCTGCTCCGACTGGCGGAAATACTGGTGCGCGGCCTCCTCCAGGCTCTGGCCCTCGAGGGCGACGACGCCCTGGTAGCGGCTCGCGGCGGTGCCCTGGTCGATGGTCATGGCGAGATGCCCGGTGCCGATCAGCTCGGCATCCTTGAGCGGGCCGGTCCCGAGGGCCGCGACCCGCTCCGGCTCGAACCGCGCGGTGGCGCGCAGCCGGTCCGGGGCCTCGAAATCGACCACGATCATCGCGACCGGACCGTCCGTCTTGGTCTGGAGCTGGAACCGGCCCTCGAACTTGAGGGAGGAGCCGAGCAGCACCGTCAGCGCCGCGGCCTCGCCGAGCAGGCGCGCCACCGGGTCCGGGTAGCCGTGGCGGCGCAGGATTGTGTCGACGGCCGGGCCGAGGCGGACGACGCGGCCGCGCACGTCCAGCGCCTCGACGGCGAAGGGCAGCACGGCGTCGTCGGCGCCGGCATGGCCGTTGCCGGCATTCGGGGCCTGCGGCTGGGATGGCGACTGGGGGTGCGACTGCGTTCCTGAGGTCATGCCCTCTCCGATCGATGCGTCCGGCGGCGCGTGCCGGCAAAGCGGGGATCCGTCCTCCCGGGGGCCGGGCGGCGTGAGGCGATGACCTTGGCGGAGCGATCGGATCCCTCACCCCGTCCAGCCCGGAGCGGGAGCGGCGGCGCAGCGCGCTCCGTTCGTCGCCGGGATGCCGCCTTCCGGCGGCCGTGATGGGGAGACGGGCAGCACGGGCCGCCCGCTCACGCCTATATGGTGCGCCGACCCCGCGAGCGCGAGGCCGGACAGTATGAGTGCGGGATCAGAGCCCGCTGGCGCCGAGGCACCAGGCCAGGATGCCCTTCTGCGCGTGCAGGCGGTTCTCGGCCTCGTCGAACACCACGGAGCGCGGGCCGTCCATCACCTCGGCCGTCACCTCCTCGCCGCGATGAGCCGGGAGGCAGTGCATGAAGATCGCGCCCGGATTCGCCGCCGCCATCAGCTTGTCGTTGACCTGATAGGGGCTGAGCAGGTTGTGGCGGTGCGCCTCGTCGTCGTCGCCCATGGACACCCAGCAATCGGTGACCACGGCATCGACGCCGTCGACGGCCGCGAAGGCGTCGGTGGTGACGTGGACGTCGGCGCCCTCCTGCTGCGCCCAGGCGAGGAGCGCCGGCGGCGGCGCGAGCTCCGGCGGGCTCGCGACGTTGAGCGTGAAGTCGAACCGGGCGGCGGCGTGGACCCAGCTCGCCAGCACGTTGTTCGAATCGCCCGACCACGCGACCTTGCGGCCGCGGATCGGCCCGCGATGCTCCTCGAAGGTCAGCACGTCGGCCATGATCTGGCACGGGTGGGAGACCTTGGTCAGGGCGTTGATCACCGGGACGGTGGCGTACTCGGCCAGCTCCAGCATCTGACCGTGGTCGAGGATACGGATCATGATCGCGTCGACGAAGCGCGAGAGCACCTGCGCGGTGTCGCCGATGGTCTCGCCGCGGCCGAGCTGCATCTCGGAGCCGGTGAGCATCAGGGTCTCGCCGCCGAGTTCGCGCATCGCCACGTCGAAGGAGACACGGGTGCGGGTCGAGGGCCGGTCGAACACCATAGCGAGGGTCTTGCCGGTGAGCGGGCGCTCGGCCGCCAGCTCGCCCTTGCGGCGGCGCGCCTTGATGGCGGCGCTGGCATCGAGGACCCGGCGCAGCTCCGCACCGGAGAAATCCTTGAGGTCGAGGAAATGACGAGGGCCGGCACCGTTCAGGTGCCTGGCCGGGGCCTGTGCCCGGCCGTCAATCTGGGCTTTCATCGCGTCACAATCACTAGAGTCTGCTCACCGATCACCTGATCATGAACCGCACTCTACCTCCTGGCAGGGGCATCTCCGTCACGCGCGGCGGGATCGACCGCGCCCGGAAATGCTTCGGGCCGCCCTCCGGGGTCCGGGGGGCGGTGTTCTCAATCGCGCGGATCGATCCTACTCGGCCGCGCCGCGCACGGCCTCGAAGCCGGACGCCGCCGCGTCCAGGCGGCGGACCGCCTCGTCGATCTCGGCCTCGCCGATGGTCAGCGGCGGCAGCAGGCGGACGATGTTGTCGCCCGCCGGGATCACCAGCAGATGCGCGTCCCGCGCGGCGGCGGCGAAGTCGGTGTTCGGCACGCCGAGCTTGAGGCCGAGCATCAGCCCCTCGCCGCGGATCTCCTGGATGACGTGCGGGTGGCGGTCGCGCAGGGCCGCGAGCTTCTGCTTGAGCAGCAGGCCGGAGCGGGCGACGCGCGCGAGGAAGCCCTCCTCCAGCACGACGTCCAGCACGGCGTTGCCCACCGCCATGGCGAGCGGGTTGCCGCCGAAGGTGGTGCCGTGCGTGCCGGCGGTCATGCCGCGCGCGGCCTCGCGGGTCGCGAGGCAGGCGCCCAGCGGGAAGCCGCCGCCGATGCCCTTGGCGACGCTCATTATGTCCGGGGTGATGCCGGACCATTCGTGCGCGAACAGCCGCCCGGTGCGGCCGACGCCGGTCTGGACCTCGTCCATGATCAGCAGGAGGCCGTTGGCGTCGCAGATCTCGCGCAGCCGGCGCAGGTCCGCGTGGGGGATCTCCCGCACGCCGCCCTCGCCCTGGATCGGCTCGATCATCAGCGCCGCCGTCTCCGGCCCGATCACCGCCTCCAGCGCGGCCCAGTCGCCGGCCGGGACCTGGTCGAAGCCCTCGACCTTCGGACCGAAACCCTCGATGTACTTCTGCTGGCCGCCGGCCGCGAGCGTCGCCAGCGTCCGCCCGTGGAAGGCGCCCGCGAAGGTGACGATCCGGTAGCGCTCCGGCTGCCCGCCGGCCGCGTGGTACTTGCGGGCGATCTTGATCGCCGCCTCGTTCGCCTCCGCGCCCGAGTTGCAGAAGAACACCACGTCCGCGAAGGTCGCGTCGACGAGGCGCTGCCCGAGGCGCTCGCCGCCCGGGATCTGGAACAGGTTCGAGGTGTGCCAGATCTTACCCGCCTGCTCGGTCAGCGCGCCGACGAGGTGCGGGTGCGCGTGGCCGAGGCCGTTCACCGCGATGCCGGCGCCGAAGTCGAGATATCGCTCCCCACCCTCCGTCACGAGCCAGGCGCCCTCGCCGCGCTCGAAAGCGAGCGGCGCGCGGACGTAGGTCGGCAGAAGGGCTGACGTCACGGGTCCCATCTCCGTTTCACGCAGGATCCCGGAGCGAGCGTTGAGCCGGCTCCAAATGAAAGTGCCGCCTCAGTCCTGGGCGGCACGCGCGCGATTACTATGAAAGAGCCGGCGCCTGTCAACGTTTCAGTGCCCGGCGGGCCCGACGGGCAGCCCTGCGCGCGGCACCGATAGAGCCGATCCTGACGGCGAATCTGCGGCGGGCCCGTCCCGGATCACCGGAGAATCGCGGGGCCGCGATCCCGGCCTTCGCGGCGGCGGCCCTTGCGCCGCGGGGGGCGGCCGTGCTCCTGCTCCCGCGGATTCGCAGGAACCAGGGAGAACCCGATGAGCTCGATCAAGGAACGCCTGGCGGCGCTGGGCCTGACGCTGCCGAAGGCGGCGGCGCCGGTCGCCAACTACGTGCCGTTCGTGCGCGCCGGCAACCTCGTGGTGATCTCCGGCCAGGTCTGCTTCGGCGCGGACGGCGCCATCGCGGCCGAGCACAAGGGCAAGGTCGGCGGCAACGTCTCGGCCGAGGCCGGCAAGGCGGCCGCGCGCCTCTGCGCCCTCAACGTGCTCGCCCAGCTCGAGGCCGCGGTGGGCGACCTCGACCGCGCGGTGGTCCAGTGCGTGCGGCTCGGCGGCTTCATCAACGCGGCGCCGGGCTTCTCGGCCGTGGCCGGGGTGATGAACGGCGCCTCCGACCTGATGGTCGAGCTCCTCGCCGACCGCGGGCGCCACGCGCGCTCCACCGTCGGCGTGGCCGAGCTGCCCCTCGACGCCGCCGTCGAGGTCGAGGCGATGTTCGAGGTCCGCTGACGGTGGCCGCCCCCGACTGGCTCACCGCGCGGCCGATCGCCCATCGCGGCCTGCACGACCGCGCGGCGGGCCGGCCGGAGAACACGCTGGCGGCGGCCCGGGCGGCCGTCGCGGGCGGCTTCGCCATCGAGTGCGACGTCCAGCTCAGCGCCGACGGCGAGGCGATGGTCTTCCACGACGCCGCGCTCGGGCGCCTGACCGGGGCGAGTGCGGCTCTGGCCGACCGGTCGGCCGCCGAACTCGGGACGCTCGCCGTCGCCGGGTCCGCGGAGACGATCCCGACGCTGCCGGCCTTCCTGGCGGCGGTGGCCGGGGCGGTGCCGGTGGTGATCGAGGTGAAGTCCCGCTACGACGGCGACCTGCGGCTCGCGACCCGCACCGCCGAAGTGGCCGCCGCCTATGACGGGCCGGTGGCGCTGAAATCCTTCGACCCGCAGGTGGTCGCGGCCCTGCGCGACCTCTGCCCCGCCGCGATCCCGCGGGGCATCGTGGCGGAGACGACGCAGGACGACCCGGTCTACGCGGCCCTGACGCCCTCGCTCCGCCGGTCCCTCTCCGACCTGCTGCACCTCGCCGAGACGCGGCCCGACTTCCTGTCCTGGCGGGTGGACGACCTGCCCTGCGCCCCGACCTACCTCTGCCGACTGCTCGGTCAGATCCCCGTCATGACCTGGACGGTCCGGAATGCGGAGCAGCGCGCCCGCGCGGCCGCGCACGCGGACCAGATGGTGTTCGAGGGCTTCGTCCCGTGAATTTTCCTACGCCCTGTCCGATTCTGTCCGACCAAGATCGCCATGACCGCTTCGAGTGACGCGCGCGCCCGATTCGCGCGGCTCTGCGGGGGCCTCGCCCTCGCCGCGACCCTGCTCTCCCCGGCGCCCGCTTCGGCGGCCGACCCGTGCGCGGGCACGACCCAGGCGGATCTCAACGCTTGCGCGGCTGCCGATTACCGGGCCGCCGACACGGCGCTGAACGCCGTCTACGGGCAGCTGATGAAGAAGATCGGCCCGAAGACGAAGGACGCCCTGCGGGGCGCCCAGAAGGCCTGGCTGTCGTACCGGGACGCGACCTGCTTCCTCGAGACCATGGGCCTCGACGGGGGCTCGGCCTACGCGATGGAGTACAACGGCTGCCTGAAGGGGCTGACCGACGCGCGGATCAAGGTCCTGAAGGGATACCTCGACTGCAAGGCGGACGACGTGTCGTGCGTCGGCCGCCTCGGCGAGTGAGCGCGGGCCGCGACGGCGCCGTCCGGTTCGGAGCGCGCGCGCGTCGCCGCGCGCCGTCCTGGAGGCCGCGCGAAAGCGCGGGGCGGGTGACGTCGGCGGCCGTCTGACAACGCTGCCATGGTCGCCGCGCGCATCCGCCCGCTTGCCCCCGGCCGGTCAGGAGCTAGAGTCCGGCCCATGAAGCAAGCACCCGGGCCGACGCCGGAGACCGCCGCACTGACCGTGCGGGCGCTTCCCGGATTGAAGGAGATCGGCGCGGCGGAATGGGATGCCTGCGCCTTCTCGCCCGAGACCCTGGCGGCGGGCGACGAGACCCACAACCCCTTCCTCTCGCACGCTTTCCTGTCGGCGCTGGAGGATTCGGGCTGCGTCTCGCGCAGGACCGGCTGGCTGCCGCTCCACGTCTCGGTCGAGCGCGACGGCGTCCGCCTCGGCGTCGCGCCCTGCTACCTGAAATCGCACAGCCAGGGCGAGTACGTCTTCGACCACGGCTGGGCCGACGCCTACGAGCGGGCCGGCGGCGCCTACTACCCCAAGCTCCAGGTCAGCGTGCCGTTCACGCCGGTGACCGGGCCGCGCTTCCTGATCGCGCCGGGGGCCGATCCCGACGAGGCCACGGCCGGCCTCGTCGCGGGCCTGCGGGCCCTGCGGGGCGAGACCAAGGCCTCCTCGATCCACGTCACCTTCATGCGCGAGCCGGAGTGGGAGCGGGCCGGCGCGGCCGGCTTCCTGCAGCGCACCGACCAGCAGTTCCACTGGCAGAACGACGGCTACGCGACCTTCGACGACTTCCTGTCCGCCCTCGCCTCGCGCAAGCGCAAGACCATCCGCAAGGAGCGCCGCGACGCCCTGGCGCCGGGCATCACCGTGGAGCACCTGACCGGCGCGGCCATCACCGAGGCCCACTGGGACGCGTTCTACGCCTTCTACATGGACACGGGCTCGCGGAAGTGGGGGCGGCCCTACCTCAACCGCCGGTTCTTCTCGCTCCTGTCCGAGCGCATGGCCGACCGGGTGCTCCTCGTGATGGCGAAGCGCGGGGACGCCTACATCGCGGGGGCGATCAACCTCATCGGCGATACCGCGCTCTACGGGCGCAACTGGGGCTGCATCGAGGACCACCCCTTCCTGCATTTCGAGATCTGCTACTATCAGGCGATCGACTTCGCGATTGCCCGGGGCCTGAAGCGGGTCGAGGCGGGTGCCCAGGGCGAGCACAAGCTCGCCCGCGGCTACCGGCCGGTCCTGATGCACTCGGCCCACGACATCGCCGACCCGGCGCTGCGCCGCGCGGTGGCCGATTACTTGCAGCGGGAGCGCGCCCACGTCGCCGAGGCGGTCGACGTTCTCGACACGCTGACGCCGTTCCGGCGCGCGGACGCGGGCGACGCCTGCGCGACGCCCCCCGACGCCTCGTCCCCCAACACCTCCCCCCCCGAGAGTTCCGAGTCATGAGCCCGATCGACCGCATCAAGACCTACGCCGACGAGCTGACGGCCCTGCGCCGCGACCTGCACGCCCATCCGGAGCTCGGCTTCGAGGAGGTGCGCACCGCCGGCATCGTGGCCGACATGCTGGAGAAGCTCGGCTGCGAGGTCCATCGCGGCGTCGGCGGCACCGGCGTGGTCGGGCTGCTCAAGGGCCGCACCGACAACGGAAAGCGCATCGGCCTGCGCGCCGACATGGACGCCCTGCCCATCGAGGAGGAGACCAACCTCCCCTATCGCTCGACCTACGCGGGCAAGATGCACGCCTGCGGCCATGACGGGCACACCACGATGCTGCTGGGGGCGGCGCGCTACCTCGCCGAGACCCGCGATTTCGACGGCACCGCGGTGTTCGTGTTCCAGCCGGCCGAGGAGGGCCGTGGCGGCGCCCGGGCCATGCTGAAGGACGGCCTGTTCGAGCGCTTCCCCTGCGACGAGATCTACGGCCTGCACAACCAGCCCGGCGGCGGCCACGGCATGATCAAGCTGCGGCCGGGGCCGATCATGGCGGCGGCGGACTTCTTCGACATCCACATCCGCGGCAAGGGCATCCACGCCGCCCAGCCGCACCGGGGCGTCGACCCGATCATCATCGCCACCGGCCTCGCCCAGGCGCTCCAGTCGATCGTGTCGCGCAACGCCGACCCGCTGAAGTCCATCGTCCTGTCGATCACCCGGATCGAGGCGGGCTCCGCCTACAACGTGATCCCCGAGACGGCCCATCTCGCCGGCACGATCCGCACCTTCGACAAGGAGATCCGGGCGCTCGCCGGAACCCGCATGCGCGAGCTGGCGGCCGGCTTCGGCGCCGCCTACGGCGCCGAGGTCACGGTCGACCTGCAGGACGTGTTCTCCGTCCTGGAGAACGCCCCCGCGCAGGCGGCCGCCGCCACGGAGGTCGCCACCGAGCTCCTGGGCGCCGACAAGGTCGAGTCGAACGTCGTGCCCAAGATGGGCAGCGAGGACTTCGCCGACATGACCATGGCGGTCCCCGGCGCCTATGTCTGGCTCGGCGCCAATCCGGGGCCCGGCCTGCACAATGCCGGCTACAACTTCGACGACTCGATCATCCCGATCGGCAGCGCCTTCCTGGCGCGGATGGTCGAGCGCCGCACCGCGGCCTGACGCCGGGCGCCGTCCCCGCCCTCCGGGACTTTCCGGATGGCGGGCGATGTCGCCGCGCGAGCCCGTCCGGCCGTCGACAGCGCGGCCGGCCGGTGCGAATCCTGACGGAACTCGCCCGCGAGCCAACGCGGGCCGCGAAGGGAGGGCGCCATGTCACCGGAGATGCGGGAATCGCGCGCGGCGCTCATCCTGCTCGCCGCCTCGGTGGGGGCGGTCCTGATTTTCGGCGCCTTCACGCTGCTCACGCAGCTCGGCTGAGGCGCGACCGCGATTGCAACCTGAGCGGGTCGATCCCGGCCCCGATCGGCGCGGCCCGGCGGCCCGACGATCTGGATTCCGCCGTCCGCGCAGGGGAATGCCGTTGATGCTTCACGGGCTATCGAGTTGAGTTAACTGCTCATTAATTCCATCAGCGGTTGTATATCTCCGACGAAGGCGGGCACGGTGCGCGCTGGAACCGGAGTTCGCCCATGATGGCCGACGCAATCCAGGGCCCCCGCCCTCGGCCGGTCGACCTCTCGGCCGCCCTCGACGCCTCCGGGATCATCGGCGCGTGGTCGTGGTCGCCGCGCGCCGAGCGGTGCGTCCTCGATGCCGGCGCCGCCGAGGTGCTGGCCGGGGATGCCGGGCTCGCCGGGCGCCCCCTCCCGCTCTCGGTCGCCAAGGCCTGCGTCCATCCCGAGGATCGGCCGGCCGTGGTGCGGCAGTTCAAGGCTCTGCGCGAGCGCGGCGGCCTATTCGTGGCCGAGTACCGGACGCTGTCGCCCTCGGGGCAGGTCCGCCGGATCCTCGATCGCGGCCGGATCCCGCCGGGCGCGTCGAGCCGGCGCCTCGGGCACGGTGTCATCATCGACGTGACCGACGAGCCGTCGGCGACACGCGCGATGCCCGAGCCCGCGGACGCGCTCACCCAGGCGGTCGACCGCGCTCTCGAATGCCGCGACGCCCTGGAGGGGGTGGCGGATTCCGAGCTTCAACTCCTGATCGACATGCTGCTGCTGCACCTCGGACGGCGCATCGCCAAGGCCTCCACGACCGGTGCGCGCCGCGGCGGCCACTGAGCGGGGCTGCCGCGTCCTGTCGGGGCTCTGCCGGGCCGTCCGGCCCGGCTCACTGCACCAGCACGGCCTGGTTGCAGAGGGTGCCGTCGACCTCGAGGTCGGCGTAGCCCAGACGCAGGCCGAGGCTGCGCAGGACGGTGTCGAGCACGAGGTCGACACCCGGCGTCACGGTGCCCAGGGCGGTCGTCAGGGTCGACTGGATCAGCGGCGGCACGCCGACGTCGCCGACGCTCAGCACGAGATTGCGCAGCAGGCTGCCGGTGAGCGACTGGGTCAGGTTGCCCGAGGCGACCGTGCGAACCGTGTGGTTGGCGATGTCCGCGTCCGAGAACACGAGGGTCTGCGACCCGCTGCCGAGCGTCGCCAGGGCGCGCCCGGAGACGGTGATCCCGAGCACCGTGACCAGGGGCGCGGGCTGCGACAGGTCGGGGCTCGCGCTGCCCCCGTTGATGGCGGTGCGCGGCACCTGCGCGATCGCCAGCGTCGCCAGTCCCGTCTGCGCGTCGAGGGTGACCTTGCGTCCGCCGGACCCGGCGCAGCTGAGCGACCGCAGGGTCGCCTGCGCCGGTGCCACCTCCGCGTAGACCGGCAGGGTGATGGTTCCGAGCCCGAGCGCCGTGACGGTGGTCTCGATCAGCAGCCGGGTCTGCGCCGTCTGCACGGTGGCGTTCCGGCTGCCCGGCCGGACCCAGCCGGAGCTGCGCTTGCGCTCTCCGATCGCCAGGGTCAGGCGGGTCGAGAGCAGGCCGGGCACCGTGGCTCCGAGATCGATCGCCACCTGATTCTGGCCGTTCGCCAGGGAGGCGGCCGCGCCCAGCAGGTTCAGCACGTTGAGCGAGGGGCCGGCGAAGCCCCGCGGCGGCGCCAGCGCGGCGGCGTCGCCGAGCCCGTCCACCTGGCCGATCGCGACGAGGTTTCCGGCATTCGGCAGGGCGTTGAGGATCCCCGACAGGGCCGACACCGCGCTGCCGTTGTCCGCCGCGGCGACCCGGAGCGCCATCAGCATCTGACCGACGCTGGCATTCGCCTGAACGATGTCGGTGTAGTTCGCGGCCTGCATGTTGAGGCTCGCCCCGAGGGCGTCGAGGACGCGCAGCCCGTCGACGCGGGCGCTGGCCAGGGCATCGTAGTCGCTGACGCTGAGCGACAGCTTGGCGCCGAGCAGCGCGCCGAGCAGGGCGTTGGCGATGCCGCCGTCGAGCTTCAGCGTGCCGGACCCGATCGTGAAGGCGGCGAATTGCGCGCTCGCGGCGGTGCCGGTCACCCGCAGCGGCACCGCGGCGGGCAGGCCGATCGCCCGGCCGAAGGTCACCGGGACCGAGGTCGCGAGGCCGACCCGCACCGCGTTCGCCGGGCTGCCGCCGGCGCTGAACCGGCCGCCCGGGGCGACGCCCTTGGTGCTCGCGTCGTAGCTGCCGGGCGCGACCGTGGCGGTCGCCGCGCCGTAGCCGTTGTCGCCGAGGGAGCGGCGGGCGACCGTGTCGGCGTGGCTCGGATCGACGGCCGCCAGCATGGCGGCGATGTCCACCGCCCCCTGCGCCTTGCGCCGCGCCTGGAAGACCAGGCCGAGATCGATCCCGACCGCGCCCGCCCCCATCAGCATCGCGCTGCCGAGCGCCACCAGGATCGCGACGTTGCCGCCGCGCGCGGCCCCGAAGCGGCGCAGGCGCCCGCCCCGGCCGATCACAGGCCGCCCTTCCGGACGCTGACGGTGCTGCGCAGCACGGTCGGGAGCATCGGCAGCAGGCGCGCGAAGGCGTTGATGCCGAGCGTGTTGGCGTCGAGGGTGACGGTGACCGTGTACACCGTCGCGTCGCTGGGATCCGGCCCGACCTGCACGACGATGCTGCCCGGCCGGAACATCGCGCCGGCGCTCAGGCTCCGGTTCACCATGGACTGGGCGAGATTCGCGCGCTCGGCATCCGTGACGCCGGCCACGGAGGCGCGGGCCGCCTCGGCGGCGATCTGGCGGAGGTTGTGGGCGGCGCCGAGGCAGATCCCGAACACCGCGATCCCGGCGAAGAGCAGGAACAGCACGGGTGCCACGAGGGCGAACTCCACCGCGGAACTGCCGCGCCGGCAGGTCCACCCGTTCGGCGCGCTCCGCCGGCGCAAGCGCCGCATGCCCATCGCATCGCCCTCCGCGACTCGCGCAGCACGACCACTGCACGATCCATCGTGGCGGCGATGTTCTAACTAATGGTTGTTTTAATGCTCAATTTTACAACCAAAGCGAGTGGTTCGCGTCCCGGGTGCGCCTCCCGGGCTCGACCGGCTCGTCGCGCCGAGCCGTGTCGCGGTCTCAGATCGCCCGCGGAGGCCGCAGCAGGCCGATCCCCGCCGGATCGAAGGACGCGCTCTTGACGATGGCGTGGACCTCGCGCCCCGGGGCGAGGCCGAGTTCGCGGACGGCCGCGCCGGTCACGCGCGCCACGAGACGGGCGCCGTTGCAGTCGATCTCCACCGCCGTCTCGGCGCCCGCGGCCGTCAGGCCGCAGATCCGGCCGGCCAGCACGTTGCGGGCGCTGAGGCCGCGGGGAGGCTCGGTGGCGACGAGCACGTCGCGGGCGGGGATGCGCACCCGCAGCCGCGTCCCGGCCGGGCGCGACAGGCCCGGCACCAGCAGGCTCCCGGCGGCGCCCGTCAGGCGCGTGAGCCCGGTGGCGGCGTCGAGGGCCTCGACGACCATGTCGAGGAGCGCGCCGGCCTCGGCCTCGTGGATCGGCACGAGATCGGCGCGGCGCAGGATCGTCTCCGCGGGGCCGGCGGCGGCCACCCGCCCGGCCTCCAGCACGATCACCGTGTTGGCGAGCCGGGCCACCTCGGAGACGGCGTGGCTGACGTAGAGGATCGGCACGCCGGCCTCGTCGCGCAGGCGCTCGATGTAGGGAAGGATCTCGGCCTTGCGGGCCTCGTCCAGGGCCGCGAGGGGCTCGTCCATCAGCAGGAGGCGCGGCCTCGCCAGCAACGCTCGGCCGATCGCCACCCGCTGGCGCTCGCCGCCCGAGAGACCGGCGGGCCGCCGGTCGAGGAGATGGTCGATGCCGAGCATGTCGGTCACGGCCGCGAAGGCCGCCGGGTCGGCGCGGCGCCGCGCGAAGACCCGGCCGTAGCCGAGATTGGTCCGGACGCTGAGATGCGGGAACAGCCGCGCGTCCTGGAACACCACGCCGACGTGGCGCCGGTGCGACGGCAGCACCAGGCCGGACGCGGTGTCGACCCACGGGGTGCCGCCGACGACGATCCGGCCCCGGTCCGGCCGCGCGAGGCCGGCGATCAGGTCGATCAGCGTGGTCTTCCCCGAGCCCGAGCGCCCGAACAGGGCGGTCAGCCCCGGACCGGCCTCGAAGGCGGCCGCGAGCGCGAAGGCGCCGCGCCGGAGCTGGACGTCGACCTGGATGCTCACGCGGACAGACTCGCGTAACAGGAGCCCCGGCGCGTCCCGACGCCGGCCCGGACTTGCCCGCGATGATCACGGTCCACCACCTCGAGAACAGCCGCTCGCAGCGCGTGCTCTGGCTGCTGGAGGAACTGGAGCTGCCCTACCGCGTGATCCGCCACGCCCGCGACCCGCGGACCCTGCGCGCGCCCGCCGAACTCCTGGCCGTCCACCCGCTGGGCAAGGCGCCGGTGATCACCGACGGCGGGACGGTGGTCGCCGAGACCGGCGCGATCGTCGCCTACCTGACGGATCTGGCCGGCGCGCGGCTGGTGCCCGTACCCGGGACGGAGGAGCGGCGGCGCTACGTCTACTGGTCGCACTACGCCGAGGGCTCGGCGATGCCGCCGCTGCTGCTGAAGCTGGTCTTCGGGCGGCTGGCGCCGGGCAGTCCCTGGCCGCTGCGGCCCCTTGTCCGCCGGATCGCCGACACGGTGCTGCGGGGCTTCGTCGATCCGGACCTGCGCCGGCACGCGGCCTTCTGGGAGACGGAACTCGCCGGCCGCCCGTATTTCTGCGGCGCCGATTTCACCGCGGCCGACATCCTGATGAGCTTCCCGCTGGAGGCCTTCGCGGCGCGCGGCACGGGCGCGGGCCCGCGCGTCGCGGACTGGCTCGCGCGCATCCACGCCCGTCCGGCCTACCAGAGGGCGCTGCAGCAGGGCGGGCCCTACGCGTATGCCTGAGCGGGCGTCCCGCCCCGGATCGATCGCCATTCAGCCCGCCCCCAGGCGCCGACCGGCCCGCCGCGCCAGGAATTCCGACACCAGCAGCGCCGCGACCGACAGCGCGATCGAGATCAGGGTGAGGCGCAGGGCCGGCCCCTCCCCGCCCGGAACCTGCGTCAGCGTGTAGATCGCCGACGGCAGGGTCTGGGTCTCGCCCGGGATGTTCGAGACGAACGTGATGGTCGCGCCGAACTCCCCCATCGCCTTGGCGAAGGCCAGCACGGCGCCCGCGAGGCACCCGGGCAGGCTGAGCGGCAGCGTGATCGTCAGGAACACCGCGAAGGGGTTCGCGCCCAGCGTCCCGGCCGCCTGCTCCAGGCGCCGGTCCACGGCCTCGATCGACAGCCGCATCGCCCGCACCATGAGCGGGAAGCCCATCACCGCGCAGGCCAGCGCCGCCCCGGTCCAGCGGAAGGAGAAGACCACGCCGATCTCGGCGAGGGGCGCGCCGAGCGGGCCGCGCCGGCCGAAGGCCAGCAGCAGCAGGTAGCCGGTCACGACCGGGGGCAGGATCAGCGGCAGGTGGACCAGCCCGTCCAGCAGGGCGCGGCCGGGGAACCGGCGCCGCGCCAGCAGCCACGCCACGGCGAGGCCGGGCACGAGGCTCGCGAGCGTCGCCACCGTCGCCACCCGCAGGCTCAGGCCGACGGCGGTCCACTCGTCCGGCGTGAGCCCGAGCAAGGGGGCGGCGCGCCGCTACTGGCTGGCGCCGGGCTGCGCGACCACCGTGAAGCCCTGGCGCTCGAAGGAGCCCCGGGCCTCCGGGCCGCGCAGGTAGCCGAGCAGCGTCCCGGCATCCGGGTTGCGCGACTCCCGGGTCACCGCCGCCGGATAGACGATCGGCGGGTGGCTGTCGGCCGGGAAGGTCGCCACAACGTGGACGCTCGGGTCCGCGGCCGCGTCGGTGGCGTAGACGATGCCGAGCGGCGCCTCGCCCCGGGCGACCAGCAGGAGGGCGGCGCGCACGTTCTCGGCCTGGGCGACCTGCCCCTTCACGGCGTCCCAGGCGCCGAGCTTCTCCAGGGCGGCCTTGCCGTACTTGCCGGCGGGAACGGCGTCGATCGTCGCCATCGCCAGCCGCCCGCCGCCGAGGATCCGCGTCAGCGTGGTGCCGAGGTTCGGCGCCAGGGCCACCTGCGGATCCGCGGCGCTGTCCTTCGGCCCCGGGGCTATCAGCACCAGGGCATTGCGCAGGAGGTCGATCCGCGAGCCGGCCTTCAGCAGCCCGGCCCGGTCGACGTAATCCATCCACGCGAGGTCGGCCGAGATGAACAGGTCCGCCGGCGCCCCCGCCTCGATCTGCTTCGCGAGGGCGTTCGAGCCGGCGTAGGAGATCCGCGCGGTCTTGCCGGTCGCCTTCGTCCAGGCTGCCGCGGCGTCGTCGAGGGCGTTCTTGAGGCTCGCGGCCGCGAACACGACGACCGGCTCGTCCGCCCGCGCGGCTCTGTCGGTCGGCGCGAGGACCAGCGCCGCGAGCGCGCAGGCGACCAGGATCCGTCGAGTCAGGGGCATCACGCAGATCTCTCCGGTCGCGACCCGCTATATACGGCGGGGAACGACGGGGATCATAGGCGCGCGCGGGCGGTCGGCCAAGGCCCGGCCGACCCGGGTGACCGCGCGTCAGCCGAGCTTGGCCTCCGGCCGGTCCTTGGGCTCGGCCTCGGCCCGGTGGAGGCGGCTCAGCAGGACGAGGAGATGGCCCGGGAGCGGCCCGTCCGGTGCGGGACCGCCGAAGATCCGCTCGCGTGGTCGGGCAGGCACGGCCGCACCGTTGACGACCACGGGCCCGCGGGGGCCGGAACGCCGGGACTTGGTCACGCTGTACGCACCCTGCTCAATCGTGATTCACGTAAAAAGCCGGCAAAAACGCCGCGCAAGTCGGCCAGTTCCGCAGCTGCCGTACATCATTTGGTTAACGCGCGAACAACCTGCCTCATTCCTGGGCGCCCGCTCGCGCGAATCGGTGTCGCGCCGTCACCAGGTCCGGATGTCGTGCCGCTCGGTCGGGCGCGCCTCCGGCATGCCGTTCATGCCGTTCGCGACCAGCAAGGCCCAGAGCGTGGCGGCGCCCGCGGTCACGGCCGCGAAGGCGACGCTGATGAGGAGAGGCGCGGTCATGGCAGCACGATCGTCTGTCAAAACAGGCGCGCCGCTCCGGGAAGTGCGGCGCGCCCGAGTTGAGGGTCCGGCCTTGGGTAAGCCGAGATTGTTTAAGCACACGCGATGGCTGTGGACACTGGTTTAAGTCGCGCAGAAGATAAGTATTGGCGCTTGTGACCGTCCGGCAACAACGGGCGGGGCCGCCGGTCCGCTCCGCCGCCCTGCCCCGCGGCCCCACCCTTGCCGGGCCCGGATTTTTTCGCGCCAGCCCCTGGGCTGCGGCGCGCCCCGGCGTTACAGCCGGGCACCATGCTCGAAGGCCTGCCGCCCCATCGCCCGTCCCACGTCCTGCGTCTGCTGACCGACGAACGCTCGGCCCGCGCGATGACCGACCTCCTCGGAGAGATGTTCGATCCCACGGAGACCGCGGTGGCGGCCTTCGAGGACGAGGACGGGCGCACGTGGCGGCTTGAGGCCTACTTCGCGGACGCCCCCGACGAGGATTACGTCCGCGAGTTGATCCGCCCAGTCATCGGCGACGCGGCCGACGCGGCGGAGTTCCGCACGATCGACCAGCAGGACTGGGTGCGCGCGTCGCTGGAGGGCCTGAAGCCGGTCCGGGCGGGCCGGTTCCTCGTCCACGGCTCGCACGACCGCGCCTCCGTCCGGGGCAACGATCTGGCCATCGAGATCGAGGCCGCCCTCGCCTTCGGGACCGGGCATCACGGAACGACGCTGGGCTGCCTCCGCGCCCTGGTCTCGGAACTCAAGCGCCGGCGCCCGGTCCACGTCCTCGATGTCGGCACGGGAACCGGGATCCTCGCCTTCGCGGCCGCCAAGGCCCTGCGGCAGCCCGTGGTGGCCGGCGACCTCGACGCGGAGGCCGTGCGCACGGCCCGCGAGAACGCCCGCGCCAACGGGCTCGGCCCCTACCTCAAGCTCTACGAGGGGCCCGGGGTCCGCCACCGCCTCGCCGACCGGCCGCGCCACTTCGATCTCGTCTTCGCCAACATCCTGGCCCGGCCACTCAGGCTCCTGGCGCCGACCCTGGCGCGGGTCGTCGCCACCGAGGGTGTGTTGGTCCTGTCCGGCCTGATCGAGCGCGACGTGCCGGGCGTGCTCTCCGCCTACCGTCTCCAGGGCTTCTCCCTCGTGCGGCGCGGCGTGATCGAGGGGTGGGTCGCCCTGGTCCTGACGCGCGGCGGTGCGGCGCAGCGTCCGCGGCGCTGACCCGCGCGGCATCGCCCCGAACTCCCCGCGCGCCGGCGTGTTGTCCGGCCATGAGCCAGACGTCGCTCCACGATCCGCCCGCGGACCCCATCGCCGAGGGCGCCCGCGCCCGGGCGCAGGGGCGGCCCAAGGATGCCTGCCCCTATCCGGCCGACTCGCCCGCGCGCCGGGCCTGGCTCGAGGGCTACGATGGGGCACCCGCGGACCGGGCGCCGGACCTGCCGATCACGAACGGCTGATCAGCGCGCGGTGCGCAGCCGGTCCGGCGCGCCCGCGGTCTCGGCCGGCGACCCCGGTGCGTCCGCCTGCGACACCGGCGCGCCGAGCGCCGCCATCAGCGTGCGCAGGCCGTCGATCCACTCTTCGAGTTCGGCGAGCGAATCGAAGCCGTCGCGGCGGACGACCGTGTCGGGCTCGATCGTCACGACGGCGTCGAAGCGGCCGTCGGGTCTGTCGCTGATCCGGTAGTAAACGCGGCGTGGCATGTCTGAGTAATAAGCGAGAATCCGCGGCGTGATAAGATTGCTAACGATCTTTAAGCACCGCAACCGACCTCCGACCAACCTCTTTCTCATGACAACAGGGTGTTGCGACGCGGGAGCGGCGGGCGCTAGGCTCGCCGCATGACCGAGACCCGTCCGTCCCGACAGCGTCAACGCTTCCAGAGCTTCGACGACCCGAGCCACCGGAAGGGTGCCGAGCGGATCGAGGCGCTGCGGGCCGCCTTGCGCGAGACCGGGCTCGACGGCTTCGTCGTGCCGCGGGCCGACGAGCACCAGTCGGAATACGTTCCCGCCGACGCCGAGCGGCTGGCCTGGCTCACGGGCTTTACCGGCTCGGCCGGCACGGCCGTGATCCTGATGGAGTCCGCGGCGCTGGTCGTCGACGGGCGCTACACCCTGCAGGCGCCCGAGCAGGTCGATACCGGCCTCGTCACGGTGGTGCCGCTCGCCGAATCGACGCCGGAGGCCTGGGTCGGGGCCAACCTGCGGCGGGATCAGGTGCTCGGCTACGATCCCTGGCTGCACACCCCGGACGGTCTGGCGCGCCTCGAGCGGGCCGTGACCCGCGCCGGCGGGACCGTGCGGGCGGTGCCGAACCTCGTCGACGCGGTCTGGGCCGGTCGGCCGCGGTCGCCGGCCGGTCCGGTGGTGGTCCATCCCGACGCGCTGTGCGGCGAGGGGGCCGCCGACAAGCTCGGCCGAATCCGGGCGGCGCTCGCCGAGGGCGGCTGCGATGCCCTGGTGATCTCCGACCCGCACAACCTGGCCTGGGCCTTCAACCTGCGCGGGTCCGACGTCGCCCACACGCCCCTGGCGCTGGGTTACGCCATCCTGCCGCGCGAGGGACGGGCCCGGCTGTACCTCGTCTCTCCGAACATCGATCCGGCCCTGCGGGCGGAGCTCGCGCCGATCGCCGAGATCCTGCCGCGAGCGGACCTGGACGACGGGCTGGCATCCCTGGCGGGCGTGCGCGTCCGCCTCGACGCCGCGACCGGCGCCGTCGCCCTGAAGGAGAAGATCGAGGCCGCCGGCGGCACGGCCGATGTCGGCAAGGACCCGATAACCGGCATGAAGGCGGTCAAGAACGCCGCCGAGATCGCGGGCGCCCGCGCCGCCCATGTCCGGGACGGGGCGAGCGTCGCGCGCTTCCTCGCCTGGCTCGACGGTGCGGCCGTGGCCGGCGGCCTCACCGAGATCGCCGCCGTCGAGGCCCTAGAAGATTTCCGGGCCGCCGGCGGCGACCTGCGCGAGGTCTCGTTCCCCACGATCTCGGGTTCCGGACCGAACGGCGCGATCGTCCACTACCGGGTGAGCCGCGCCACGGACCGGGCGGTCCAGTCGGGCGAGCTGTTCCTGATCGATTCGGGAGCGCAGTACCCGGACGGCACTACCGACATCACCCGGACGGTCGCGGTCGGCGCGCCGAGCCCGGAGATGCGCGACCGGTTCACGCGGGTGCTGAAGGGGCACGTCGCCATCGCCCGGGCGGTGTTCCCGGTCGGCACGACCGGCGCCCAGATCGACGCCTTCGCGCGGGCACCGCTCTGGCAGGCGGGCCTCGACTTCGACCACGGCACCGGTCACGGCGTCGGCGCCTTCCTGTCGGTGCACGAGGGGCCGCAGCGGATCGCCAAGACCGGCACGGTGGCGCTCGAGCCCGGCATGATCCTGTCGAACGAGCCGGGCTACTACGCCCGCGGCGCCTACGGCATCCGGATCGAGAACCTCGTCCTGGTCGAGGCCCGCGCGATCGCGGGCGGGGAGCGCCCGATGCTCGGCTTCGAGACGCTGACGCTCGCTCCCTACGACCGCCGGCTGATCCGGCCGGACCTGCTCGAACCCGGGGAGCGGGCCTGGATCGACGCCTATCATGCGAGGGTCCGCGAGACCCTGGCGCCCGGGCTCGACACCGCGACGCGCGACTGGCTCGAGCGGGCGACGGCGCCGCTCGAGGAGTGAGCCGGCCGCAGGGGATCCCGAACGCGGTCCGTGGTAAGACCCGACGCCATGGTAAGACCGGACGCCATGGAAACGCCCGCGCCGAGCCCGACACGCCGCGCGTGAAACCGCGACCGCCCCGCGCGCGAAGGGACAGCATGATCCGCCGCCTCGCCCTCCTGATCCTGGCCGTCGCCGCGAGCCTCTCGGCCGCCGCGGCACAGGGGTTCCGCACGCCCGCGGACCTCGTGCGCGCGAGCCTCGTGGCCGAGCCCGCCGCCGTCGCCGGCGCGCAGCCCTTCACGCTGGCGGTGCGGATGCAGGTCAAGCCCGGCTGGCACGTCTACTGGCGCAACCCGGGCGATTCCGGCTTGCCCCCGGAGGTGACCTGGACTCTGCCGGCCGGCTTCAACGCGAGCGCGATCCGCTGGCCGGCGCCGGAGCGCATCCCGATCGCGACTCTCATGAACTACGGCTACGAGGGTGAGGTCACGCTCCTCGTCCCGGTGACGCCGCCGCCGAGCCTCGACCCGGCCGACCCGGTGCGGATCCAGGCCAAGCTGACTTACCTCGTCTGCGAGACCGAGTGCGTGCCCGGCTCGGCCGATCTCGCCCTGACCCTGCCGGTCGGCAAGGCCGAGCCGGACCCGGCCAACGCCGCGCTGTTCGCGCGCGCCCGCGCCGCGCTCCCCGTGCCGGCGCTCTGGCCCCTGAGCCTGTCGAGCCAGGGCGACACCCTGCGCCTCGATTTCGTCGCGGCCGGCCTCAAGCCCGAGGCGGTCCGGAACGCCGCGTACTTCCCCTACGCCGAGACGGCGATCGACAACGCCGCCGCGCAGGTGATGAGCGTCGACGGGACCGGCCTGCACCTGACCCTCGCCCGGAGCAGCCCGACCGACCCGGTGCCCGCCGCGCTGCCCGGCGTCCTGACGGTCGAGGCGGTCGACGCCGCCGGGACCCGCCGGCTCGCCTTCGCGTACGGCGACGAGCCGGTCCTCCCGGCCGCCGCGGCGCCGGCCGCGACCGCGCCGCCCGCGACCGCGCCGGCCGCCGCCGACTTCGACGCGCTGACGCTGGCGACCGCCGCGGCCTTCGCCTTCCTCGGCGGCCTGATCCTCAATCTGATGCCCTGCGTCTTCCCGGTCCTGTCGATCAAGGTGCTCGGCCTCGTGCGGCACGCGGGCGAGGGGCCGGCTCGGCTGCGGCTCCACGGCCTCGCCTACACGGCCGGCGTCCTGGCGAGCTTCCTGGCGCTCGCCGCCGCGCTGATCGGCCTGAAGAGCGGCGGGGCCGCGATCGGCTGGGGGTTCCAGCTCCAGTCGCCCGCCATCGTGGCGGGGCTCGCCTACCTGCTGTTCGCGATGGGCCTGAGCCTCTCGGGCGCGGTCCATGTCGGAGGCCGGCTCGCCGGCCTCGGCGACGGCCTCACCCGGCGCGGCGGCCTGAGCGGCTCGTTCTTCACCGGCGTGCTCGCGACCCTGGTGGCGACGCCCTGCACGGCGCCGTTCATGGGCTCGGCGGTGGGCTTCGCGCTGACCCAGAGCGCCGGCGTGGCGCTCGCCGTCTTCGCGAGCCTCGGCCTCGGCCTCGCCCTGCCCTTCCTGCTCCTGACCCTCTGGCCGCCGGCCCTGCGGGCGCTGCCGCGGCCGGGCGCCTGGATGGAGACCCTCAAGCAGGTGCTGGCCTTCCCGGTCTACGCCACCGTGGCGTGGCTGATCTGGGTGCTGGCGCAGCAGGTCGACCCGCGCGGGCTGCTGGCGGCGCTGATCGGCCTCGTCCTCGTGGGCTTCGCCGCCTGGGCCTGGGAGCACGGCCGCGCCGCCCCGCCGCGGGCCGGCCGGGTCGCGCAGGCCGCCGCCGCGCTGGCGCTGATCGCCGTTGGGGCCCTCGCCGTCACCCTGCCCCGGGACCGCGCCGCGCCGGCCGCGCAGGCCGCCGCCGACGGGATCGAGCCGTTCACGCAGGCGCGCCTCGACGCCCTGGTCGACGCGCACCGCCCCGTCTTCGTGGACATGACCGCCGCGTGGTGCATCACCTGCGCGGTCAACGAGGCGACCTCGCTCAACACCAAGGCCGTGCGGGCCGCGATGGCCGAGCGCGGCGTGACCTACATGAAGGGCGACTGGACCAACCAGAACCCCGAGATTACCCGCCTCCTGGAGAAGCACGGGCGCAGCGGCGTCCCGCTCTACCTGCTCTATACCGGGACGGGAGAGCCCCAGGTGCTGCCGCAGATCCTCACCGAGGGGACGGTCCTGGCGGCGCTGGAGGCGGTGCCGGCCGCCTCGGGCCGGAGCGCGGCGCTGGCGCGCTGAATCCCTGGAGACCGGGACGCGCGGATCTTCGCGGGCCCGTCCCACCGTCTTTGCGAGCGGAGCGAAGCAACCCAGCAGCGCCGCGCGCATCGGCGTCCCGCCGCCCTGGGTCGCTTCGCTGCGCTCGCGATGACGGTGCGCCGGAGCGAAGTCCTATCCGGACGGCCAGTGAGGCCGCCTCAGGCCTCCAGCGAGAAGGTCTCGTCGAAGGCGTAGCCCGAGCCCCGGACCGTACGGATCGGGTCGGTCTGGCGCGGGCCGTTCAGCGCCTTGCGCAGCCGCCCGACATGGACGTCGACGGTACGCTCGTCGATGTAGACGTCGTGGCCCCACACCCCGTCGAGGAGCTGCTCGCGGGAGAAGACCCGGCCCGGCGCCAGCATCAGGAATTCCAGGAGCCGGAACTCCGTGGGGCCCAGATGCAGCTCCTCGCCGCCGCGGCGGACGCGGTGGCCGGTGCGGTCGAGTTCCAGGTCGCCGGCCGCTAGCCGGTCCGAGACGTGGGCGGGCTTGGCCCGGCGCAGGAGCGCGCGGATCCGGGCGAGCAGCTCCGGGACCGAGAACGGCTTGACGATGTAGTCGTCGGCGCCCGTGCCGAGACCGCGGACGCGGTCGCCCTCCTCGCCCCGGGCGGTGAGCATAATCACCGGCAGGCGCTCGGTCTCCCGGCGCGCCCGGATCCGGCGGCACAGCTCGATCCCCGAGAGGCCGGGCAGCATCCAGTCGAGCAGGACGAGGTCCGGGATCCGCTCCGCCAGGAGCAGCTCGGCGTCGTCGCCGCGCGCCGCCGAATCCACCAGGAAGCCCTCGGCCTCCAGGTTGTAGCGGAGCAGCGTGCTCAGGGCCTCCTCGTCCTCGACGATCAGGACTTGCATGCTCACGTTCGAAGACTCGTTCTGCGGGCGGTCCCCGGATGGTGCAGGAGGCGCCGCCCCGCCTCAACCCGCACGGAGAGTGACCCCGGCCGCGCCCACAGGAAGGCGCCGGGGTCGGCGCCTCACGGCGCCTGCACGCCGTCCACGGTCGCGTAGTTCGACGCGTCGTTCTTCGGCCGGTCACCCGCCAGCGTCTCGCCCGTGGCGAGGTAGTGGATCGTCTCGGCGATGTTGGTGGTGTGGTCGCCGATGCGCTCGACGTTCTTCGCGCAGAACAGGAGATGCGTGCAGAACGAGATGTTGCGCGGATCCTCCATCATGTAGGTCAGGAGCTCGCGGAACAGGGAATTGTACAGGGCGTCGATCTCGCCGTCGCGCTCCCAGACGTCGTGGGCCGCCTGGACGTCGCGGCTCCCGTAGGCGTCGAGCACGTCCTTGAGCTGACCCTCGGCGAGGTCGCTCATGTGGCGCACGCCGAGCACGATCTTCTGGGCCGGCGCCTGGTCGGAGATCGCCACCACGCGCTTGGCGACGTTCTTGGCGAGGTCGCCGATCCGCTCCAGATCGCCGGAGACGCGGATCGCCGAGATGGTCTCGCGCAGGTCGATCGCCAGGGGCTGGCGCCGGGCGATCAGCAGCACGGCGCGCTCCTCGATGTCCCGCTGCAGCGCGTCGAGGCGCTTGTCGGCGAGGATCACCGCCTGGGCGAGCGTGTCGTCCCGGCGCACGAGGGCGTCGGTCGCCTCCGCGGTCATCTTCTCGGCGACGCCGCCCATCTCCGAGATCGAGCGACGCAGGTTCTCCAGGTCGGTGTCGTAGGAGGTGACGATATGGCCGGGCATGGCGGATCCTTCGATGGGGTCCCGGGGACGGCCCTCCGGGAGGCTTGCGGGACCCGCCGGCGCGCCGGAGACGCGAGCGGCGGTCCCGGGACCGGAGCGGCCCGGCAGACTAGCCGAAGCGGCCGGTGATGTAGTCCTGCGTGCGGCGTTCCGTCGGGTTCATGAACATCCGGTTGGTCGGACCGAACTCGACGAGCTGCCCCAGATACATGAAGGCGGTGAACTGCGAGATGCGCGCCGCCTGCTGCATGTTGTGGGTGACGATCACGATGGTGAACTCGTCGCGCAGCTGCTCGATCAGCTCCTCGATGCGGCCGGTGGAGATCGGGTCGAGCGCCGAGGTCGGCTCGTCGAACAGGATCACCTCCGGCTTCTGCGCCACCGTCCGGGCGATGCACAGGCGCTGCTGCTGGCCGCCCGACAGGCCGGTCCCGGGCTGCCGGAGCTTGTCCTTCACCTCGTCCCAGAGGGCGGCCTTGCGCAGGGATTCCTCGATCCGGCCGTCGAGCTCGGATTTCGGCAGCTTCTCGTAGAGGCGCAGGCCGAAGGCCACGTTGTCGTAGATCGACATCGGGAACGGCGTCGGCTTCTGGAACACCATGCCGATGCGCGAGCGCAGCTCGTTCAGGTCGACGGAGGGGCTGAGGATGTTCTCGCCGTCGAGCAGGATCTCGCCCTCCGCGCGCTGCTCCGGGTAGAGGCTGTAGATCCGGTTGAAGCAGCGCAGCAGGGTGGACTTGCCGCAGCCGGAGGGGCCGATCAGCGCCGTCACCTGCCGGTCGTGGAAGTTGAGGTTGACGTCCTTCAGCCCGTGGAAGCTGCCGTAGTAGAAGTTCAGGTCCTTGACGGCGATCCGCACGGGGCCGCCCTCTTCGGCGCGGTTGCGGTTCAGCTCGACCGTGGGGATCGCGGAGGCGGCGTTCATCGTCGTGTCCTCGAAAGGGGGCTCAGCGCGAGGCCTGCGGCTTGATCACGAGGCGCGCGATGATCGACAGCGCCAGGATGGTGGTGGTGATCAGGAGCGCGCCCGCCCAGGCCAGGCCCTGCCAGTTCGGGTAGGGCGAGAGGGCGAACTGGTAGATCATCACCGGCAGGTTCGCGACGCCGCCCATCAGGTTGGCCGAGAACCAGGAATTGTTGTTGAGCGCGGTGAACAGCAGCGGCGCGGTCTCGCCGGCGATGCGGGCGAGAGCCAGGATGATGCCGGTGACGATTCCGGCCGAGGCCGCCCGCCAGGTCACGCTCATGATCACCGTCGAGGGCGGCGCGCCGAGCGCCGCGCCGGCCTCCCGCAGGGTGCCGGGCACGAGGCGCAGCATGTCCTCGGTGGTGCGCACGATCACCGGCACGGCGATGATCGCCAGCGCCACGCCGCCGGCCCAGCCCGAGTAGGTGCCCATCGGCCGCACCATCAGCGTGTAGACGAACAGGCCGATCAGGATCGACGGCGCCGAGAGCAGGACGTCGTTGAGGAAGCGGATCAGGGCGGCCAGCTTCGAGCCGCGCCCGTACTCGGCCAGGAAGGTCCCGGCCATGACGCCGACCGGCGTCGCGATCAGGATGCCGATCCCGGTCAGAACGAGGCTGCCCAGGATGGCGTTGGCGATGCCGCCGCCCTCCGAGCCCGGGCCCGGGGTCGGGTTGGTGAACAGGGTCGGCGTGAAGCCGCGCACGCCCTGGACGATCAGCATCACCAGGATCGAGCCGAGGACCAGGGCACCCACCACGGTGGCGCCGGTGCAGGCGACGCGCAGGGTCCGGTCGGCGACGCGGCGCCCCTGGCGGACCCGGCCGGGGCGGCGCTGGGCGGTGGCGGCGATCGTGCTGGAGGAAACCATCGCGCGTGCTCCTCAGGCGGCCTGGACGCGGCGCGTCAGCAGCCGGGCGATGATGAGCACCACGAAGGTGATCACGAACAGGATGCAGCCCAGAGCCATCAGCGCGTTCAGCTGGAGGCCGTCCGCCTCGTTGAACTCGTTGGCGATGCGCGACGCGATGGTCGAGCTGGGGTCGAAGATCGAGGCCGAGAGCCGGTTGGCGTTGCCGACCACGAAGGTCACCGCCATCGTCTCGCCGAGCGCCCGGCCGAGGCCGAGCATGATCGCGCCGATGATCGAGACGGCCGCCTGCGGCACCAGCACGTGGCGCACGACCTCCCAGGTGGTGCAGCCGATCCCGTAGGCGCTCTCGCGCAGCACGGTCGGGATCTGGTCGAGCATGTCGCGGGCGATCGAGGCGATGAACGGCACGATCATGATCGCCAGGATGATCCCGGCGGTGAAGACGCCGACGCCCGACGGCACCCGGGCGTAGAACAGCGTGCCGACGATCGGCATGCCCTCCACGAGGTTCGAGACCGGGATCTGGACGTAGCGCGCCAGGAGCGGCGCGAACACGAACAGGCCCCACATGCCGTAGATGATGCTCGGCACGGCCGCGAGCAGCTCGATCGTCATGGCGACCGGCTTGCGGGCCCAGCCCGGACAGAGCTGGGTGAGGTAGACCGCGATGCCCAGCGAGACGGGTACGCCGATCAGCAGGGCCAGGAAGGCGGAGGCGACAGTCCCGATCACCGCGACCAGGGCGCCGTACTGCTCGGTCCCGACGTTCCAGGCGCTGGAGGTCAGGAAGCCGAAGCCGAACTCGCGGAAGGCGGGCCAGCCGCCGTACAGGATCGAGCCGAGGATGCCGGCGAGCACGAGCAGCACCAGCAGGGCCGCGCCGTACGAGCAGGTCCGGAACAGCGTGTCGAGGCTCCGGCTCGGCGCCTTCCGCGCGGTCGCGGAACGGGTTCGGCCGAGGGCGATCGATTCGGTCAAAGCGGGCATCCGCGGTTCTCTGCGAAGGGGGGCGTGGTAGCGCGGTGCGTTCCCGGAAGCGAGGGAGGAGGTTCTCACCCCCTCCCCGCCACGCTCACATGTTGAGGACAGGCTTGCCGTCCTTGCCCTTCACGTCCTTCCACTCCTGGTGGATCAGTTCGACGACGTTGTCCGGCAGCGGGACGTAGTCGAGGTCGGTGGCGAGCGTGTCGCCGTTCTTGTAGGCCCAGTCGAAGAACTTGAGCACGGCGGCGGACTTGGCCGGATCGGCGGCGTCCTTGTGGACCAAGATGAAGGTCGCCGCCGTGATCGGCCACGCCGCCTCGCCCGGCTGATTGGTCAGCGAGATGCCGAAGCCCGGGGTCGCCTTCCAGTCGGCGCTCGCCGCCGCGGCCTGGAACGCCTTGTCGTCGGGCTGCGGGTACTGGCCGGCCTTGTTCTGCAGCAGGGCGTAGGAGAGCTTGTTCTGCTTGGCGTAGGCCGACTCGACGTAGCCGATGGCGTTCGGAACCTGCTTGACGGTGGCGGTCACGCCCTCGTTGCCCTTGCCGCCCTGACCGACCGGCCAGGAGATCGTCGTGGCCGCGCCGTACTCCTTCTTCCAGGGCTCGGAGACCTGGGACAGGTAGGTGGTGAAGATGTTGGTCGTGCCCGACGCGTCGGAGCGGTAGACCGGGGTGATGTTGGCGTCGGGCAGCTTCAGCCCGTCATTGAGCTTGGCGATGCGCGGATCGCTCCACTTCGCGATCTTGCCGGCGTAGATGTCGGCCAGCACGTCGCCGGTGAGCTTCAGCTTGCCGGGCTCGATCCCGGGGATGTTCACCACCGGCACGACGCCGCCCATCACGGTCGGGAACTGGACGAGGCCGTCCTTGGCCAGCTGCTCGGGCTTCAGGGGCGCGTCGGTGGCGCCGAAATCGACCGTCTTGGCCTGGATCTGCTTGATGCCGCCGCCGGAGCCGATCGACTGGTAGTTGAGGCCCGAGCCGGTCTCCTTGCGATAGGCCTCGGCCCACTTCGAGTAGACCGGGAACGGGAAGGTAGCGCCGGCGCCGGTGATATCGGCGGCGAGCGCCGCGGACGCCAGCTGAACCGTCGCGAGGCCGACGGCGAGCGCGTAAGCGAAGGGTCTCAAAGGAATCTCCGTTGCCGTCGGGCTAGAGCCTGCGCTGCCCCGCCGGCGGGCCCGTGCCCGCGGCAGAGCCCTGCGGCCGATCTTCCGAAGAGACCCAGCGCCGGCCGCCCGATGGCCGGGCGGTTACGACAAGTAGATGACACCGGGATGACACGGGGGATGACGGGGGGACGACACGGGGGACGACACCGCGCGTCGGCCGGGCGCGGCACGGTTCCGGCCTCTCGCGCGTTCCTCTCAGCCAGGAGCGGCAGCCGGCAGCAGAAGGACGCGCGGATCGTGGGCGGCGACGAGGTGGATGCGGCGACGGAATCCGATCCGGCCTGGCTGGCCCTGCACGCCGAGCGGGAGGCCGTGGAGCGGGCGCTCGCGCTGGCGCAGGCCCGGCAGAAATTCAGCCCCGACCCGGACGCGGCCTCCGCGGCGCGCGTCGAGGAGGCGGAGCTGCTGGTGAGCCTCGACCGCGTGCTGACGCTGATTCGTGCGGCCGAGTACCGTCGCCGGCCGGGGGCGCGCCGCTGGTGAGGCCGCCGCCCCGGGTCAGACCGCCCGGCGCAGCTCCCGCTCCTTCTGGCGCAGGCGCAGGAGCAGCTCGACATGCGTGTCGGTGATCGGCTGCGTGTCGACGCTGCCCTCGTAGACCGTGCGGAGCGTGAGGCCGAGCTGGCGGGTGTCGACCGCCCGCTTCAGGGGCTGTCCCGCGGGCAGAGACCCATCGGAGTCGACGACTGACGGCTTCATGGCTCCTCCCGCCCTTCGACCGCCCAACCCTGCCGCGGTACCGGGATGACAGCATTCTCACGATGAATAGTTAACGAATTATTACCTTCAACCAACGGTTAAGGTTGACGCCGGTTCACGCGTCGGCGCCCTGGAGGAGTCGCGCGGCCGCCGCCCGGGCCTCGTCGGTGACGGTGGCGCCCGCCAGCATCCGGGCGATCTCCTCGCGGCGCTCGGCGACCGGCAGGCTCGCGACCCGCGTGGCGACGCGGCCGGCCCCTTTCACGGGGGCCTTGGCGATCAGGAAATGCGTCTCCGCCCGCGCGGCGACCTGGGGCGCGTGGGTGACCGCGACCACCTGCACGGTCGCCGCCAGCCGGGCGAGCCGCATCCCGATGGCATCCGCCACCGCGCCGCCCACGCCGGTATCGATCTCGTCGAAGATGAGCGTCGGGGCCGAGCCCTTGTCGGCCAGCACGACCTTCAGCGCCAGCATGAAGCGCGACAGCTCGCCGCCCGAGGCGACCTTCATCATCGGGCCGGGCTTGGTCCCGGGATTGGTCTGGGCCCAGAACTCGACCCGGTCGGTGCCGGCCGGGTCGCGGGAATCCGGGTCCGTGGCGATCTCGGTGATGAAGCGGGCGCGCTCCAGCTTGAGCGGCGGCAGCTCGGCCTTCACGGCCGCGTCGAGCTGCTTGGCCGCCCGGCGCCGCCCGGCGCTGAGCTTCTCGGCCGCCTCGGCGTAGGCGGCCTCCGCCGTCGCGAGCGCCTGCTCCAGACCGGCCAGCGCCGCCTCGCCGGCATCGATCGCCGCCACGTCGCCGGCGTAGCGTTCCGCCAGGGCGGCGAGGTCGTCGGCCGGGACATCGTACTTGCGCGAGGCGGCGCGCAGGGCGAAGAGCCGCTCCTCGACGCGCTCCAGGTCGCGGGGATCGAACTCCGTCTCGGCCACCGCCGCCTCGAGGACCGCGCGGGCTTCGTCGAGGGCGACCATCGCGGCGTCGAGGACGTTCACGCACGGGTCCACCAGGGCCGGCAGCTGCGCGGCGCGCCGCTCCAGCTTGCGCAGGGCGGCCGAGAGGTGCGGCACGCCGGAATGGGGGCCGCCGACGGCCTCGAGCGCCTCGTTGAGCTCGCGCGCGACCTTCTCGGATTGCTGCATGATCGTGCGGCGCTCGGCGAGCTGGGCCTCCTCACCGGCGAGCGGCGCCAGTGCGGCGAGCTCCTCCACGGCGTGGCGCAGGAAGTCGGATTCCTTTCGGGCCGCCTCAACGCGGGCGCGGTGCTCGGCGAGTTCGGTGCGGGCATGCCGCACGGTTCGCGACGCGGCGGCGACCTTCGCGAGCTGGGTCTGGAGGCCGCCGAAGGCATCGAGGATCGCCCGGTGCGAGGCGGGGTCGGCCAGCGCCCGGTCATCGTGCTGACCGTGGATCTCCACGAGAGCCGCGCCGATCGCCCGCAGGACCTGAACGCCCACCGGCTGGTCGTTGACGAAGGCGCGGGTCCGGCCGTCCGCCATCTGGGTCCGGCGCAGGATCAGGTCGCCCTCGGTGTCGATCTCGGCCTCGGCCGCGATCCGGCGCGCCGGATGGTCGAGGGGCAGGTCGAACACGGCCGTGACCGCGCCCTGCGCCTCGCCGTGGCGGACGAGGCGGCCGTCGCCGCGGCCGCCGAGCGCCAGGGCGAAGGCGTCGAGCAGGATCGATTTGCCCGCGCCCGTCTCCCCGGTCAGGACGCTGAGTCCCGATCGGAAATTCAGTTCGAGCCTGTCGATCAGGACGATGTCGCGGATCGCGAGCTGCGCCAGCATGCGGCGACGGGGATTCCTCAGGATGGGACCGCAGACATAAGGCCGCCGCGGCGCGGATTCACCCCAAAAATGCGTCGCACCGCGCGGTCGGTGCAACGCGCCGGGCGCCGCAATGGGCAAGGCCCGGAGCGGCGGCTCCGGGCCTCGAGGTTTCGTGGGCAGTCCCCGCGCGGGCGCGGCGGCTTACTGGGCCGAGGCGGTCTTGCCCGTGACGGTCCGGTAGATCTTCGAGAGGAACGAGCTCTTCTCCTCGCGGGGCTCGAGACCGCCCTGCGCCAGCAGCGCGTGGGCGTCCTTGTACCAGGGGCTCTCCGGGAAGTTGTGGCCGAGCACCGCGGCGGCGTTCTGCGCCTCCTGGGTGATGCCGAGCGCCCAGTAGGCCTCGGTCAGGCGCTCGAGCGCCTCCTCGGCGTGCCGGGTGGTCTGATACTTGGCGACCACGTCGCGGAAGCGGTTGATCGCCGCCGGGAAATTGCGCTTCTCGAGGTAGAAGCGGCCGATCTCCATCTCCTTGCCGGCGAGCTGATCGCGGGTGATCTGGATCTTCGCCTTCGCGTCCGCGGCGTATTCGGAGGTCGGGTACTTCTGCACCAGCTCCTGCAGCGCGACGAGGGCCTTCTCGGAGCGCTCCTGATCGCGGGTGACGTCCGGGATCTGCTTATAGTTCGACATCGCCATCAGGTACTGCGCGTAGGCCGCATCCTTGCTGGCCGGATGGCGCTGCAGGTAGCGCTTCGAGGCGCTGATCGCGTCGTCGTACTTCTGGCCCTCGTAATTGGCGTATGCCGTCATCAGCAGCGCCTTCCGGGACCAATCGGAGTACTGGTACTGCTTGTCCAGGCTGTCGAACTTCTTGACCGCGCCCTCGTAGTCGCTGTCCTCGAGCTTGGCGAGGCCGTCGCTGTACAGCTTGTCGGCCGGAACGTCCGGCACGACCTCGGGCTTGTACTTCTCGGCGAAGATGCTCGTCGGGTCGAAGTCGCAGCCGCCGAGGCCCAGGCCGAGGACGGCCACGAGGGGCGCCGCGAAGGCCGCTGCCCGGCGATAACGAATGGTGACAGGCATCTGGCGCTCTTTCCCGGAACCGGCGCCGTTGCGCGCCGTCATGCCATCGCGTGGGTGGATCCGGCCCGCCCCGGGCCGTGCCCGCCGTTCACGGACCGTTAAACCGTGCCGTTCGATTCGGGCACGAAAGCGGCAAGGCTGCGGCAGTCAGGATCGGTTGCGGGCTGTGGCCCGTCGGTCACAGGGGCTACAGGTCGCCCGCGAAGGCGGCGAGGCCCAGGCCGGCGCCGAGTTCGGACAGCACGGTCTCGCGGCGCGAGCCCTGCGCCTCGACGATGGCGTAGTTCGCCCGGTCGGCGAACAGGGCCGACAGCACCCCGACATTCATCCGGTGGCCGCCGCAATAGGAGCGGTAGGCTCCCTGGATCGGCAGGCCCGCCAGGGCGAGGTCGCCGATGGCGTCGAGGATCTTGTGGCGGACGAACTCGTCCTGGAAGCGCAGGCCCTCGGGATTGACCACCGCGGTCTCGCCGACCGCCACGGTGTTCTCCAGGGAGGCGCCGAGGGCGAAGCCCGCCTTCCAGTAGCGCTCCACGTCCCGCATCATCCCGAAGGTGCGGGCGCCGGCGATCTCGCGGCGGTAGGTCGCGGGCGACAGGTCCATCGCCTTGCGGGAACGGCCGATCACCGGGCTCTCGAAGTCGATCTCGACGTCGAGGCGGAAGCCGCGGTCGATCGGGCGCAGTTCCGCGAAGGATGTCCCGGTCTCGATGCGGACGTGGCGGAGGATCTTGAGCCAGCGCCGCGGCGTGTCGCAGGTGGCGATGCCGGTCTGGTCAATCGCCTTGACGAAGGGGAGAGCGGACCCGTCGAGGATCGGCATCTCGGGGCCGTCGATCTCGACCAGAGCGTTGTCGACGCCCAGCCCGTACAGGGCGGACATCAGGTGCTCGACGGTGGCGACCGCGCCGGTCTCGACGTCACCCAGGACGGTGCAGAGTTCGGTGGCGGAGACGAGGGCGTGATGCGCCTTGATCAGGCGGTCGTTGCCGTGGGTGGTGCCGGTGCGGAGGAAGGCGATGCCGTGATTGGCCGGAGCGGGTCGGATGGTGATCTCGGCGGGGTTGCCGGAGTGAACTCCGATCCCCGAGAGAGTCGCCGGCCCTTTGAGGGTCGTCTGTTTATGCGTTCGCATTCCTTAGCCCCCGGGCGCGATCATTTCCGCCACCCCGACTGGGGGTGAGGAGAAACTGACTGATCCGTCCGCTGCTTGATGCCCTAGCCCACGCGATCAGGTTGTGTCCTGCTGCGTGTCGTCTCGATCACATGGTTTCTATAGCTGCGCCGCACAGGGCAGCCAAATCACGGATTCTTACGGTCTGTTACAGACACGCTTAGCGGTTCGTAACCACAAAGCGCTGCTCCACCAAAGGCTTAAAGGTTGGTTAATGCGTGACTAACCCGCGGCCGTTCTGTGGCGCGGATGCACCATGCGCCACGGCTCGAGAGCCGCGGCGCACAGCCTCGTCGAGCCCTATTCCTCACTGCAACAACCATGAGTTGCTTTGCTGCAGCGCGAAGGGGCCGGCGGTTTCCCGCCAGCCCCGGGCCGTGCCGGAGACCCGCCCCGGTCAGTTCGCCTGACGGCGGAGGAAGGCCGGGATCTCGAGCTGATCGTCGTCCATCATCCGCGGCTGGGGCGCGGCCCGTCCCTGACCGTCGAGGTTGCCCTGGGCCGGGCGGTACTGCGGGACCGCGGGGGCGGCCGGAGCGCGCGGGGCCGGCGGCACGTGGGGCTGCGCCATGTGGGGCTGGGCCATGTGCGACTGGGCCATGTGCGACTGGGCCATATGCGGCTGCGGGGCGGCTGGCGAGGCCGGCCGGGCCGCCGGGGCGCCGTCCATGTCCTCGCGGCGGCCGCCGAAGCCCACCGTCGCGAGCCGGCGCAGCAGCGAGGTCCGCTTGGATTCCGGGGCGGCCTCCTCGGCAGCGCGGTTCGCCATGATCTGCGTCTGGGCGATCGGCGGCAGCTCGTGGATCTGCGGCATGCGCGGGGCGCGGGCGAGCGGCGTGCCCGTCGGGGCGGCCGGACGCGGCGGCACGAACGGGCCGGCCTCGACGGCGGGCGCCGCCTCGACGCGCTGCGGCGCGGGGGCCGGGACGAACGGCGCCGCGGCGCGCGCCTGGACCGGGGCGAGCACGACGTCGTCGCGGGTCATCGGCGCGGCGGCCTCGATGCGGCTGTCGATCCGCGACTCGGGGCGCATCTCGGGGGCCGCGAGCGGCGCGGGGGCCGGGGCGGGCATCGGCGCCGGGGCGACCGACTCGGTGCGGATGCTCGGCACCGGCGAGGCGGCGCGCGAGCGGGCCTCGGCGCGCAGGCGCTCGGCAACCTCGGCGATGCGCTGCTCGGTCTCGGCGATGGCCGGGTTGTTGGGCGAGTTCGCCGAGATCAGCGCCGGCTCGATGCCGGTGGCGACCACCGACACGCGGATGATGCCGTCGAGGCTCTCGTCGAAGGTGGCGCCCAGGATGATGTTGGCGTCCTGGTCGACCTCCTCGCGGATGCGGGTGGCGGCCTCGTCGAGCTCGTAGAGGGTCAAGTCGGAGCCGCCGGTGATCGAGATCAGCAGGCCGCGGGCGCCCTTCATCGAGACGTCGTCGAGCAGCGGGTTGGCGATGGCGGCCTCGGCGGCGCGGTTGGCGCGCTTCTCGCCGGACGCCTCGCCGGTGCCCATCATGGCCTTGCCCATGCCGCGCATGATCGCCCGGACGTCGGCGAAGTCGAGGTTGATGAGGCCCTCCTTCACCATCAGGTCGGTGATGCAGGCGACGCCCGAGTAGAGCACCTGGTCGGCCATCGCGAAGGCGTCCGCGAAGGTGGTCTTCTCGTTGGCGACCCGGAACAGGTTCTGGTTCGGGATCACGATCAGGGTGTCGACCGCGGCCTGCAGCTCCTGGATGCCGGACTCGGCGGTCCGCATGCGGCGCATGCCCTCGAACTGGAACGGCTTGGTCACGACGCCGACCGTCAGGATGCCCATGTCGCGGGCCGCCCGGGCGATGACCGGCGCGGCGCCGGTGCCGGTGCCGCCGCCCATGCCGGCGGTGATGAAGCACATGTGGGCGCCGGAGAGCTGGTCGCGGATCTCGTCGATCACCTCGTCGGCGGCGGCCGAGCCGACCTCCGGGTGCGATCCGGCGCCGAGGCCCTGGGTGACGCCCAGGCCCATCTGGATCACCCGCTCGGCCTTCGAGGAGGTGAGCGCCTGCGCGTCGGTGTTGGCCACGACGAACTCGCAGCCGAGGAGGCCCGACTCGATCATGTTGTTGACGGCGTTGCCGCCGGCGCCGCCGACGCCGAAGACGGTGATGCGGGGCTTCAGTTCCCGGATGTCCGGCGCCTGGAGGGTGATGGCCATGGTGTCGAGCCTCTCGCTAACTGTGCTGTCCGTGCGACGCCTGGGCGCCGGATCCCTTCGATCCCCCCGCGCGAGCGGGCGGGCGTGAAACCTAGAAGCTGTCCCGGAGCCAGCGGCCGACCCGGTTCAGGTAGTTGTCGGTCCCGGTCGCCGCGAAGGCGCCGTGCCCCCGCGGCTCGAAATGCTCGGCATGGGCGACCTGCGGGTAGACGAGCAGGCCGACCGCGGCCGAGAAGGCCGGACCCTTGGCGGCTTCCGGCAGGCCCCGGATGCCGAGGGGCCGTCCGATCCGCACCTGACCCTGGAGGACGCGGCGGGCGACCTCGGGCAGACCGACGAGCTGGCTGGCGCCGCCGGTGAGGACGACGCGCCGCCCGGCCTGGGCGGCGAAGCCCGCGTCGCGCAGGCGGTCCCGCACCAGCTCGACCACCTCCTCGACGCGCGGCTTGATGATCCGCACGAGCTGCGAGCGCGGGATGTGGGCCGGCGCCTCGCCCTCGTCCTCGCCGACGCCGTGCACGGCGATCATGTCGCGGTCGTCGGAGGGGGTGGAGAGGGCCGAGCCGTAGAGGGTCTTCAGCCGCTCGGCCGCCGCCATGCGGGTGGAGAGGCCGCGGGCGATGTCCATGGTGACGTGGTGGCCGCCGACCGCCAGGGCGTCCACGTGAACGAGGTGGCCGCCGGAGAACACGCCGACGCTGGTGGTGCCGCCGCCCATGTCGACGACGCAGACGCCCATCTCGGCCTCGTCGTCGACCAGCGCCGAGAGGCCGGCCGCGTAGGGCGTGGCGATCACCGCCTCGACGCCGAGGTGGCAGTGCTCCACCGCCAGCATGACGTTGCGGGCGGCCGCGAGCTCGCTGGTGACGACGTGCAGGTCGACGCTGAGCGCCTCTCCGATCATGCCCGACGGGTCGATGACGGCGCCCTGCCCGTCGAGGGCGTAGCCGGTGGGCAGCGCGTGCAGCACGGCCCGGCCGGGGCTGACGCCGTGGGCGCTGGCGGTCTCGAGCACCCGCTCGACGTCGCTGCCCGTGACGGTGCCCGAGCGGACGTTCACCCGCGCCTGGAAATGCTGCGAGGCGAGCCGGCCGCCCGACATGTTGACGATGACCGACTGGACCTCGACCTTGGCCATCCGCTCGGCGGCGTGGACCGCCTGACGGATCGCGCTCTCGGCCGCGGCGAGATCGACGATGGCGCCGCCCTTCAGGCCCAGGGAGCGCTGGTGGCCGATGCCGATGATGCGCGCGAGGTGCGTGCGGCCGCGGAGCGTCGTGAGCGCTTCGGCGGGCTGCAGCTCGGCGATGAGGCAGACCACCTTGCTCGTGCCGATGTCGAGCACCGAGAGGGTGGTCGAGCGCCGGGCGGAGAGCGGCTTCAAGCGCGGCGTGAGGCCGTGTTGGCTGTGCATTGACGCTACCGGGCGCGGGATGCGGGACGGGCGGAGATCGACAGGAAGGGCATCAGCTGGCCGCGCCCTTCTTCTTCGCCTTCTGGGCTTCCGCGCGGGCGGCGGCGGCCTCCTCGGTCAGGCGCACCACCAGGCGGTCCGGCATGCGCAGGTCCACCGCGATGACGTCCTTCTCGAGCAGGTGGGCCTCGCGCTCGAACCGGACGAGGCGGGCGAGCGCCGCGGCCGGATCGACCTCGGGCAGGCGCACGTCGATGCCGTCGAACTTGAGGGTCCAGCGCCGGCCCGACACGTAGGTGCCGGCCTTGATCCGCTCGGCGAGCGGCCCCGCGGCGGCGATGAGGGCGAGGTATTCCGGAAGCTTGGTGTTGGCGTCCTCGCCGACCACCAGGGGCAGGCTGGCGTAGCGGTCGTCGCGCATGGCGTCGATGACGGTGCCGTCGGCGGCGATCACGCTGATCTCGCCGTTCTTCTGCCAGAGGGCCGCGGGCTCGCGCTCCACCTGGGTGATGGCGATCTCGTTGGGGTAGATCTTCCGGACCGAGGCCTGCGCGATCAGCGGCACGCGGAGCAGCCGCTCGCGCACGTCGTTGACGTCGAGGAAGGGAACCGAGGAGCGCCAGTCGATCCCGGCGGCCGCCAGGACCTCGCGCTCGTACATGCGGGAGATGCCCGAGATGGTGACGCGCTCGACGCCGAAGCCGGCGACGCGCGCGGCGATGTCGAGGGGGCGGCCCTGCTCGGCCACGAACGCGTCGTAGCGGCCGCTGGCCACGAAACCGGCGAGCGCCACGGCGGCGGCGGAGACGGAGACCGCCACGATCCCGGCGCCGCGGGGCAGGCGCTCGCTCAGGCGCTGACTCGGGCGGGCCCGACGAACCGAGAGCGACCGGGACGTGCCGCGGCCGGTGAGCCGGCCCAGGATCGCGCCGGCGAGGCGCGCGGGACCGCTCCGGCCGGCGGCGTCGCCGCTCAGCGATTCAGGGAAGCGTCCTCCACCATCCATCGGACGAGCTCACCGAAACTCAGGCCCGCATGGGCCGCCATCTCCGGCACAAGGCTCGTCTGGGTCATGCCGGGTTGCGTGTTGACCTCCAGAACCACGAGCAGACCGGTTCCACCCGGTGTGTCGTCGTAGCGAAGGTCGGCACGGCTGACGCCCCGACAGCCCAGTGCTTGATGCGCCGTTAACGACAGTTCTTGGACACGCTGGTAAACATTTGGTTTAAGTTCGGCCGGGAGCACGTGCACCGAGCCCCCCGGGGCGTACTTGGCGTCGTAATCGTACCAATCCCCCGTGGCGGCCTTCACCTCGATCACCCCGAGGGCCTTGTCGCCCATCACGCCGCAGGTGAGTTCGCGGCCAGCAATGTAAGGTTCTGCAAGGACTTGCTCGCCGAACGTCCACTCCTCGGAGGCGAGGATCTGGGGCGGGTGCGAGCGGCCGTCGCGCACGATGATCACACCCACCGATGAGCCTTCCGCGATCGGTTTCACGACGTAGGGTGGCGGCAGGGGGTGTGTCCTGGCGGCCTCACGACGGTTAACGATCCGGCCCTCGGGCACGTCGACGCCGGCGGCGCGCATGACGGTCTTGGCCCGCTCCTTGTTCATCGCGAGCGCCGACGCGAGGACGCCGGAATGGGTGTAGGGGATCTTGAGGATCTCCAGCAGGCCCTGGATGGTGCCGTCCTCGCCGTCCGGCCCGTGGAGCGCGTTGAAGGCCACGTCCGGCCGGAGCGCCGTCAGCACCGCGGCGATGTCGGGGCCGACATCGACCCGGGTGACCCGGTAGCCCTCCCCTTCGAGCGCGTCGGCGCAGGCCTTGCCGGAACTGAGGGAGACCTCGCGCTCGGCGGAGGTGCCGCCCAGCAGGACGGCGACGTGCTTGGACATCAGGGCACCTCGAATAGGTCGGCTTCAATCAGGATCTGAGCGCACCGGTCCGTCCGGAACACCGCTCTCACGTCGTGCCGGCGGGGCGGCCGATGCGCCGGATCTCCCAGCGCAATGCGACCCCGCTGGTCTCCCGGACGCGGCGGCGGACCTCCTCGCCGAGCCCCTCGATGTCGGCCGCGCTCGCGGTACCGGTGTTGATCAGGAAGTTGCAGTGCATCTCGCTGACCTGGGCGCCGCCCCGCCTCAATCCGCGGCAGCCGGCGGCGTCGACGAGCTGCCACGCCTTGCCGCCGTCCGGGTTGGCGAAGGTCGAGCCGCCGGTCCGCTCGCGGATCGGCTGCGCGGCCTCGCGGGCGGCGGTGACCCGCTCCATCTCGGCCTCGATGGCGACCCGGTCGCCGGGCCGCCCGCGGAAGACGGCGCGCGTGAAGATCACGTCCTCCGGGGCGTCCGAGTGCCGGTAGGAGAAGCCCATGTCGGCGTGGCTGAAGGTGCGCAGCGCGCCCCCGCGGTCGATGCCGCGGGCCTCGACCAGCACGTCGGTGGTCTCGCCACCATGCGCGCCCGCGTTCATGCGCAGCGCCCCGCCGATCGAGCCGGGGATGCCCCGGTAGAAGGCGAGCCCGTCGAGCCCGGCCTCGGCGGCCGCCTTGGCGAGGCGCATGTCCGGGACCGCGGTGCCGACGGTCAGCGCGTCGCCGTCGACCGCGATGCTGCCGAAGGCCTTGCCGCCGAGGCGCACGACCACGCCCGGCACGCCGCCGTCCCGCACGATCAGGTTCGAGCCGAGCCCGATCACCGTGACCGGCACGTCCGGATCGAGAGCGGCGAGGAGGCGGGCGAGATCCTCCTCGTCGGCCGGGGTGAACAGCACCTCGGCCGGTCCGCCGACCCGGAACCAGGTGAGGTCGGCGAGCGGCTGGTCGGCGAGCAGGCGCCCGCGGAGGTCGGGCGCGGCGGCCCGGATGCGATCGTGCAGAGAGGCGGTCATCTGTGTGTCTCCCCTCGCCCCGCCCGCGGGGAGAGGGATGCGGCGATCCTGGTGTCGTCGCATCGGGGTGGCAGCGGACGCTGCGAGGCCGGGGTCCGGAGAGTCACCGCCGGGTTCATCCTCGGAGCGCAGCCCAGTGTGGACGGTCGAGGGTGCCGCCGACCCGAGAGGCTTCCCGGGGCGGGCGCGCGCACCGCGCCTACCGTCCCCGCGCGGCGAGTTCGTCCGGCAGGGCGTAGGCCCACTGGGTGATCGTGCCGGCGCCAAGGCACACCACGTAGTCGCCGGGCTTGGCGAGGTCCGCGATGATGCCCGCGAGTTCCTCCGGCCGCTCCAGGGCCCGGGCGTCGCGGTGGCCGCGGGAGCGCAGGCCGGCCACGAGGCTGTCGCGGTCGAAGCCCTCGATCGGCTGCTCGCCGGCCGCGTAGACCGGCGCGACGATGACCGTGTCGGCATCGTTGAAGCAGGTGCAGAAATCGTCGAACAGCGACTGCAGGCGGGTGTAGCGGTGCGGCTGCACGATGGCGACGACGCCGTGCTCGGTCGAGGCGCGGGCGGCCTTGAGCACCGCCTTGATCTCCACCGGATGGTGTCCGTAATCGTCGAAGATCGTCGCGCCGTTCCACTCGCCGGTGCGGGTGAAGCGCCGCTTCACGCCGCCGAAGCCCGCGAGCGCCTGGCGGATCGCGTCCGGCTTCACGCCGAGCTCGTGCGCGACGGCGAGCGCCGCGGTGGCGTTGAGGGCGTTGTGCTTGCCGGGCATCGGGAGGACGAGATCCTCCATCTCCATCCGGTAGCCGGGCCGACGGTCGCGGATCATCACCCGGAAGCGGCTCTGGCCGCCGCGCAGGTCCACGTCGATCAGGCGCACGTCGGCCTGCGGGTTCTCGCCGTAGGTGATGATCCGCCGGTCCTCGATATGGCCGACGAGGTCCTGGACCACCGGGTGGTCGATGCACATCACCGCGAAGCCGTAGAACGGGATGTTGTCGATGAAGCGCCGGAACGCGTCCTTGATCGCGTCGAACGAGCCGAAATGGTCGAGATGCTCGGGATCGATGTTGGTGACGATCGCGACGTCGGCCGGCAGCTTCAGGAAGGTGCCGTCGGACTCGTCGGCCTCCACCACCATCCACTCGCCCGCCCCCATGCGGGCGTTGGTGCCGTAGGCGTTGATGATGCCGCCGTTGATCACGGTCGGGTCGAGGTTGCCGGCGTCAAGCAGCGTGGCGACGAGCGACGTGGTCGTGGTCTTGCCGTGCGTGCCGGCGATCGCCACGCAGGACTTGAAGCGCATCAGCTCCGCCAGCATCTCGGCCCGTCGCACCACGGGCAGGCGTCGCTCGCGGGCGGCCTGCAGCTCGGGGTTGTCGCGCCGGATCGCAGTCGAGACGACGACGAGGGCGGCCTCCTCGACGTTCTCGGCGTCGTGGCCCACGAAGGTGCGCATGCCCTTCTCGGCGAGACGGCGGACATTGGCGTTGTCGGAGGCGTCCGAGCCCTGCACCGTGTAGCCGAGGTTGTGCATCACTTCGGCGATGCCGGACATGCCGATGCCGCCGATGCCGATGAAGTGGATGGGGCCGAGCTTGTCGGGCAGCTTCATGGGTCGAACCGTCTGGTGGCGGGACCGCCGGTGCGGAATCCCTCAAGAAATCAGGTGCGGGCGGCCGTCTCGACGACGACCTCGGCCAGCCGCTCGGCGGCGTCGTGGATGCCCGCGCTTCTGGCCGCATCGGCCGCCGCGGTCAATTTTGCCGGCGTCTCGAAGCAGGCGGTCAGCTCCGCGGCGAGCCGTTCGGGCGTGAAATCCGGCTGCTTCACCGCCAGCGCCGCGCCGATGGCGTCGAGGGTCGCGGCGTTGGCGGCCTGGTCCTGGTCGAGGGAGCCCGGCAGCGGCACGAGGATCGACGGGCGGCCGATCGCCGCGAGTTCCGAGACCGTCGAGGCGCCCGAGCGCGAGACCACGAGGTGGCTCGCGGCCATGCGGGCGGGCAGGTCCTTGAAGAACGGCGCCGCCTCGATCCCGGCGAGCCCCATGGCGAGATAGCGATTCTGAACGGCCGTCAGGTCCTCGGGGCGGACCTGCTGGACGAGGTGCAGGCGGGCGCGCAGCGCGTCGGGCAGGCGGGCGATCGCCTCCGGCACGACCTCGCCCATCACGCGCGCGCCCTGGCTGCCGCCGAACACCAGGAGCCGCAGGGCGTCGCCTGCGCCGAAAGCGGGATACGGGAACCTGGCCGCCTCGATCACCGCCGGGCGGAGCGGATTGCCGGTGTGGATCCGCGGGGCCTTGGCCTTGTCGGGCACGCCGCGCACGACCTTGAAGCCGGTGGCGATGGTGCGGGCGCCCCGCGCCAGGAAGGCGTTGGCCCGGCCCATCACGGCGTTCTGCTCGTGCAGGATCGTCGGCACGCGCAGGATCTGGCCGGCGAGCACCGGTGGGACGGTCGGGTAGCCGCCGAAGCCCACGATGGCGGCCGGGTTGATCCGGCGGATCTCCTTCGCGGCCACGCCGAAGCCCCGGCCGAGGGTCAGCACGGCGCCGGCCCGCTTCAGCGGCGAGCGGCCGGACGGCGTCGCCGAGGCGATGGTGACCACCTCGGAGGCCGGGAACTCGGACGCGATGGAATCGACCCGGGCGTCGGTGGCGAGCGCCACGCGGATGCCGCGGGCCCGCAGGGCGTGGGCGAGGCTCTCGGCCGGGAACAGGTGGCCACCGGTGCCGCCCGCGCAGAGCAGGATCGTGGGGGTGAAGACGGTCACCGCATCACCCCGGCGACGGTGGCCGGCGCGGTGCCGGGGGGCTTCTGGCTGAGCATGACGGTGCGGGGGCGCTTACGGGTCAGGGCGACGAGGAAGCCGGTGCCGAGCGCCAGCGAGATCAGCGAGGAGCCGCCGTAGGAGACGAACGGCAGCGTCATGCCCTTGGCGGGCATCAGCTGGGTGTTCACCGCCATGTTGATGCAGGCCTGCAGGCCGAACAGCGTGGTCAGGCCGGTGATCGCCAGCCGCGAGAAGGTGTCGTCGGTGCGCCGCGCGAGCTTGAGGCCGCGCAGGACGATGAAGGCGAACAGCGCCACGAGGCAGAGGCAGACGATCACGCCGAACTCCTCGCCGGTGACCGAGAAGATGAAGTCGGTATGCGCGTCCGGCAGGTGGCGCTTGGCCACGCCCTCACCCGGCCCGGTGCCGAACCAGCCGCCCGAGCGGAACGATTCGCGCGACCAGAAATCCTGGAAGCCGCCGCCGGAATCCCGGTCGAGGAACTTGTTGAAGCGCTCGCGGACGTGGTGGAAGAACAGGTAGGCAGCGAACACACCTCCGAGGCCCAGCACGCCGAGGACGGCCACCCAGATCAGGTGGAGGCCGGCCACGAAGAACAGCGCGCACCACACCATGGTAATCAGCATGGTCTGGCCGAAATCGGGCTGGAGCAGCAGCGGCACGATGGTGATCGGCAGGAGCAGCAGCGCCAGGATGCCGCCCGGCATGTCGCGGCGCTGGGCGCCCTCCGAGAAGGCCCAGGCGGCGACGACTACGAAGGCCGGCTTCACGAATTCCGAGGGCTGCAGGCCGAAGGAGCCGAACTGGATCCAGCGATGCGCGCCCTTGATCTCGGGCCCGAACTTGCCGGCGAGCAGGCACAGGATGACGCCCAGGATCCAGGTGACGAGCGCCAGCCGCCGGATGCCGCGCAGCGACAGGAACGAGACCGCGCAGATCAGCAGGATGGTCGGCGCGAGGTACATCGCCTGCCGGTTGAGGAAGTAGAAGGTCGGCAGGCCGATCCGCTCGGCCACGGGCGGGCCGCCGCCCATCAGGAAGACGAGGCCCGCGACCATCAGCGCGAACAGCGCCGCGAGCAGGCCGCGGTCCACCGTCCACCACCAGTCCGTCAGGGGGGTGCGTTCCGCGCGTGACATCATGCCGGGCAACGACTCCAGGCCGCGCGGATGCCGATCCGCGCGGGTCGGCCGGGATCCTCGGCAGGAATGGTAAACGGAGCCTTATGACCGACAGATCGGGGCGCGTCGGGGCACGTCAGGACGCGCCGGCCACGCAGCCGGCGGCCCCTGGGATGCTGTATTAGGACCGCGCAATACTAGTAAAAAGACACTCTATGTTAATCTTCCCATTGCAACTTTCGGATGTATCGACCCGGCGGGTCGCGGTGCGCCGCGCCCGATCCGCCCAGCGGAAGCCGACGCGCCATGTTCTCTGCCCTGAACGTCCGTGAAGCGCATGCCAAGCTCGCGGCCCTCGACCGGGTTCAGGGCGTGATCGAGTTCGACCTGGCGGGGCGGATCCTGTCGGCGAACCGGAATTTCCTCGACGTCGTCGGGTACACGCTGCCGGAGATCGTCGGCCAGCACCACAGCATGTTCATGGAGCCGGCCCAGCGGGACGCCCCGGATTACCGGGCCTTCTGGGAGCGCCTGCGCTCCGGCACCTTCGAGTCGGGCCAGTTCCAGCGGGTCGGTCGGGGCGGCCGGTCGATCTGGATCCAGGCCTCCTACAACCCGATGCTCGACGTCCGCGGCCGGCCCTACAAGGTGGTGAAGTTCGCCACCGACATCACGCAGCAGCGCACCGAGGAGGCCGACCGCGCCGGGCAGATCGCCGCGATCGACAAGGTGCAGGCGGTCATCGCCTTCGACCTCGACGGCACGGTGATCGCGGTGAACGACAATTTCCTCGCCGCGATGGGCTACAGCCGCGCCGAGGTGCTCGGGCAGCATCACAGCCTGTTCGTGGAGCCCGCCTACCGGGAGAGCGAGGCCTACCGGGCCTTCTGGGCGGCCCTGCGGAACGGCACCTATCAGGCGGCCCAGTTCCGGCGGATCGGCAAGGACGGGCGCGAAGTCTGGATCCAGGCCTCCTACAACCCGATCCTCGACGCCGCCGGCCGGCCCTACAAGGTGGTGAAATTCGCCACCGACATCAGCGACCAGGTCCGACTGTTCGCCAACCTGCGGACCCTGATCGATCAGAACTTCGGCGAGATCGAGCAGGCGGTGACGCACTCGACCACGGCGGCCTCGCTGGCCTCGTCGGCGGCGGACTCGACCTCCGGGAACGTCCAGACCGTGGCGGCCGCCGCCGAGGAGCTGGCGGCCTCGGTGGCGGAGATGTCTCAGAGCATCGTGCGCTCCCAGAGCGCCACCGACACCGCCTATGCCTGCGTTCAGGACGCGGACGGCCACACCAAACGGCTGGCCGAGACCGCCACCGCCATGACCGGCATCGTCGGTCTGATCCAGGACATCGCCGGCCAGATCAACCTGCTGGCGCTGAACGCCACCATCGAGGCCGCCCGCGCGGGCGCGGCGGGCCGCGGCTTCGCGGTCGTCGCCTCCGAGGTTAAGGCGCTGGCCGACCAGGCGGCGCGCGCCACCGGTCAGATCAACGGCGAGATCGCCAGCGTGCAGCGCGTCTCGCAGGAGGTCGTGCAGGCTCTCAGCTCGATCGGGTCCTCGGTCTCGGTGATGCGCGAGACCGTGGTGGCCACCGCGGCCGCCATCGAGGAGCAGAGTGCCGTGACCCGGGATCTGGCCGAGAGCATGCAGAGCGCCGCGGGGGCCGTCACGGAGATCACAGGCAACATCGGGGCGATCGTCCAGTCGGTGGCCAACGTCTCGCATGCGGTCGACACCACCCGCGACGCCGCCAAGGTTCTGGCGCGCTGAGGTTCCGGCGCGCTGAAGTGGCGCTGCCTCAGGGCAGCGCCTGAACCAGCTCGCGGAAGCGGTTGCCGCGGATCTCGAAGTTCCGGAACTGGTCGTAGGACGCGCAGGCCGGCGACAGGAGCACCACCGGCTCCGGTGCGCCCGAGGCGGCGGCGTTCTCGGCGGCCTTCGGGACGGCGTTCTCGAGGGTCTCGCAGCGCGTGTAGGGCACGGCGCCCTCCAGGGTCGCCGCGAAGGCGTCCGACGCCGCGCCGATCAGGTAGGCGTGCGCGACCCGCTCGAAATACGGCACCAGCGGGAAGATCCCGCCCTCCTTGGCCTTGCCGCCGAGGATCCAGTGGATGTCCCGGAAGGCGGTGAGGGCCTTCTCGGTGGAATCCGCGTTCGTCGCCTTGGAATCGTTGACGAACAGCACGTGGCCGCGCCGCCCGACTTCCTCCATCCGGTGCGGCAGGCCCGGGAACGAGGTGAGGCCGGCCTGGATCTGCTCCGGCGACAGGTCGAGGGCCCGCGCGACGGCCACCGCCACCGCGGCGTTCTGCCAGTTGTGCGCCCCCCGGAGCGAGCCGATCCCGTTGACGTCGGCGAGGGCCGTCCCGTCCGGCTCCCGGACGATCCCGTCGCGCACCGTCAGCGCGTCGGTGCACAGCACGTCGCCGTGGGGCACGTGGACGCGCACGAGGTCGGCGCCGCGGCGGTCCGCGATGGCGCGGCTCGGGGCGTCGTCGACGCCGACCACCGCGAGGTCGGCGCCCTGGATCAGGCGCTCCTTGATGGCCGCGTACTGCTCCATCGTGCCGTGCCGGTCGAGATGGTCCGGCGTGATGTTCATCAGCACGCCGACGCTCGGGTCGAGGCTCGGCGTCAGGTCGATCTGGAACGACGACATCTCGATCACGTGGACGCGGTCGGCGGCCGGCGGCTCCAGCGACAGGATCGCGGTGCCGATGTTGCCGCCCATCTGCACGTCGCGGCCCCCCTGCGCGAGCACGTGGGCGATCAGCGCCGTGGTGGTCGACTTGCCGTTGGTCCCGGTGATCGCCACGAACGGCGCCCCCGGCGCCTGCGCCCGCCGCTCCCGGCAGAACAGCTCGATGTCGCCGATGATCTCGACGCCGGCATCCCGGGCGAGCCGGACGCTCCAGTGCGGCTCGGGATGGGTCAGCGGCACGCCCGGGCTCAGCACGAAGGCGGCGAACGCAGACCAGTCGGCCGCGCGCAGGTCCCGCGTCTCTATGCCGGCCTCCCGCGCGCGGGCGAGGCTGTCGGCATTGTCGTCCCAGGCCTGCACGGCCGCGCCACCGGCCTTCAGCGCCAGCGCCGTGGCGAGCCCCGAGCCGCCGAGCCCGAACAGGGCGACGGTCTTGTCCTGGAAGACGGTGACGGGTGTCATGCGGAACTCCGGATGCGGCGGCCGGACCCGGCCGACCCGAACCGGACCCTCGTCCCGGGCGCCCCGCCTCGGCGACCCCGAAGGCGGGCTCCCGGGATCGCGCGGCCGGCCGGAAGCCTCCTTCGAGGCTCCCCTCCGCGGCCGCGCCTCAGGACGAGGGCGAGGATCGGATCGACCTCTCAGGCCGCCCGTCTAGCACGATTTCTCAGCGCAGCTTCAGCGTCGCCAGGCCGGCCATCGCCAGGATCACCGCGATGATCCAGAACCGGATCACGACCTGCGGCTCCTTCCAGCCCTTCTGCTCGAAATGGTGGTGGATCGGCGCCATGCGGAACACGCGCTTGCCCGTGAGCTTGAACGACGCGACCTGGATGATCACCGACATCATCTCCAGCACGAAGAGGCCGCCGACGATCGCCAGGACGATCTCGTGCTTCGTCGCCACCGCGATGGAGCCCAGCAGGCCGCCCAGCGCCAGGGAGCCGGTATCGCCCATGAAGATCTGGGCCGGCGGCGCGTTGAACCAGAGGAAGCCGAGTCCGGCGCCGATGACCGCGCCGCAGACGACGGCGAGCTCGCCCGTGTCGCGGACGTAGTTCACCTGCAGGTAGCTGGCGGTGAACGAGTTGCCGACGAGGTACGCGATGAAGCCGAACGTGCCGCAGGCGATCATCACCGGCACGATCGCGAGGCCGTCGAGGCCGTCGGTCATGTTCACGGAATTGCCCGCCCCGACGATCACGAAGGCGCCGAACAGCGGGTAGAACCAGCCGAGGTTCAGCAGCGCGTCCTTGAACACCGGGAAGGCGAGCTGATTCTGCAGCGCGGCGGGCGAGTAGACCGCGATGGTCACGCAGGCCGCCATGGCGATCAACGCCTCGAGGGCGAGGCGGAACTTGCCCGAGAAGCCCTTGTGCGACTGCTTCGTGACCTTGAGGTAGTCGTCGTAGAAGCCGATCGCGCCGAAGCCGAGGGTGACGGTCAGCGTCACCCAGACGTAGTGGTTGCGCGGGTTGGCCCAGAGCAGGATCGCCACGACGGCGCCGGCCAGGATCATCAGGCCGCCCATGGTCGGCGTGCCGCGCTTGGTCAGCAGATGGGTCTGCGGCCCGTCCTCGCGGATCGGCTGGCCCTTGCCCTGGCGGATCCGCAGCAGCGAGATGATCCAGGGCCCGAACCAGAACACGAACAGGCCCGCCGTGAACAGCGCGCCGCCGGTGCGGAAGGTGATGTAGCGGAACACGTTGAGCGGCGTGAAGCTGCTGCTCAGGTCCGAGAGAAGGTACAGCATCCGGGCGCTCGGCCCCCTTGTTCAGGCTCAGGTTTCGGGGGACGGCGCCGCACGCGCAGGCGTGCCGGTCACGGGACGGCCTGGGTCCGCCGGGTCGGATCGACCGCGTAGCGGGCTTTCAGCGCCTCGACAATCCGGCCCATGCGGCTGCCGTTCGATCCCTTCACCATGACGGCGTCGCCGGACCGCAGGGTCCGGGCGAGCGGCTCGAGCAGGTCGGCCGCGGTGTCGGCCACCGCGCCGCGGCGGCTCACCGGCAGGGCCTCGAACAGGTGGCGCATCAGCGGACCGGCCGTGAAGACGAGGTCGACCCGGGCCGCCTCGATCGCCTCCGCCAGGCCGCGATGCAGGTCGGGCGCGGCGGCGCCGAGCTCGAGCATGTCGCCCAGCACCGCGATCCGGCGGCCGCGGGGCCCGGTCTCGATCCCCGCCAGGGTCGCCAGCGCCGCGCGGACGGCGACGGGATTGGCGTTGTAGCTCTCGTCCACGAGGTAGGCGGTGCCGCCGCCGATCTCGAGGGCGGTGCGCTCGCCGCGTCCCGCCGGCGGCGTCAGGCCGCCGAGCGACAGGGCCGCACGGGCGAGGTCGGCCCCGAGGCTGTGGACCACCGCCATGACGCCCAGCGAGTTCAGCGCCGCGTGCCGGCCGGCGGTGCCGAGCTTGTAAGTGACGGGCTGGCCCATCACCACCGCGTCGATCACCGACAGGTCGGGCCGCAGCACGATTCTCAGGGCGCGGACGTCGGCATCCGCGTGCTCGCCGAAGGTCACCACCCGGCCCGCCCGGGAGGCCTGGGCGTGGGCGGCCAGGCGGTCGAAATGCGGGGCGTCGCGGTTCAGGATGGCGACGCCGCCGGGCTGGAGCCCGGAGAAGATCTCGCCCTTCGCGTCCGCGATCGCGGCCAGCGAGGCGAAATGCTCGATATGGGCGGGCGCGATCGTGGTGATCAGCGCGATGTCCGGCCGGACCTGCGCGGTCAGCGGCACGATCTCGGCGCCGTGGTTCATGCCGATCTCCAACACGCCGTAGCGCGCGGAGCGCGGCATCCGCGTCAGGGTCAGGGGCACGCCCCAGTGGTTGTTGTAGGAGGCCGCCGAGGCGTGGGTCTCGCCCTGCTCGGACAGGACGTGGCGCAGGGCCTCCTTGGTCCCGGTCTTGCCGACCGAGCCCGTGACCGCCACGACCTGCGCGCGCGTCCGGTCCCGGGCGGCGGCACCGAGGCGCACCATCGCGGTGAGAACCGGGTCGGCGCCCCCCTCGGGCACCGCCAGGACGGGGCCGTGGACCGCGAGCGCCTCGGCGCGCGCGGCGCTCACCACGGCGGCGCCGGCGCCGCGCCCCAGGGCGTCGGGGACGAAGTCGTGGCCGTCGCGGGTGTCGCCGCGGATCGCGAAGAACAGGTCGCCGGGCTGGAGCGTGCGGGTGTCGATTGAGGCGCCGCCGATCGCGCGCCCGGCGCCGATCAACCGGCCGCCCGTCGCGGATTCCAGCTCCTGCCGCGTCCAGAGTGCGGTCATCGTCGGTCCCCCGTCGTCCTCAGGCCGCCGCGGCGATCGCGGCGCGCAGGACCGCGTGGTCCGAGAACGGCAGCGTGCGATCTCCCACGATCTGGCCGGTTTCATGACCCTTGCCGGCCACGACCAGCACGTCGCCCGGCCCGAGCCGGTCGACGGCGCTGTGAATCGCCTCCGACCGGTCGCCGATCTCCTCCGCGCCCGGCGCCGCGTCCAGGATGGCCCGGCGGATGGCGGCCGCGTCCTCGGTGCGCGGGTTGTCGTCCGTGACGATGACGACGTCGGCGAGCCGCTGCGCGATGGCGCCCATCAGCGGTCGCTTGCCCCGGTCGCGGTCGCCGCCGCAGCCGAACACCGCGATCAGCCGGCCCGACGCGAAGGGGCGGAGCGCGGCGAGCACGCTCTCCAGGGCCTCGGGCTTGTGGGCGTAGTCGACGAGGCAGAGGCCGCCCCGTGCCTCGCCGATCCGCTCCATGCGGCCGGGGACGCCGGTGAGGTGGTCGAGGGCCGCCAGGACGCCGTCGGGATCGGCCGCCCCCGCCGGGGTAGCCAGTGCGAGGCCGGCCGCCACCAGGGCATTCTCGACCTGGAACTCGCCGACGAGCGGCAGGCGCAGCTCCCGGGCCCGGCCCGCGAACAGGATCCGGGCGACCTGCGCGAACCCCTCCGTGCGGACCGCCTCGACCCGCAGGTCCCGGCCGCCCCGCCCGACCGTGCGGACCGGCCGGCCGGCGGCCTCGGCGGCGGCGATGACGCGCTCGGCGTAGGCGCCGTCGGCGTTGACGATGGCCGGGCGGCCCGCCGGGAGTAGGTCCGTGAAGAGGCGTAGCTTGGCCGCGAGGTACTCCTCGATGCTCGCGTGGTAGTCGAGATGGTCCCGGCCGAGATTGGTGAAGCCCGCCGCGTCGAGGCGCACGCCGTCGAGCCGGCGCTGCTCGATCCCGTGGGAGGACGCCTCCATGGCGAGGTCGGTGACGCCGTCCGCTGCGAGTTGCGCCAGCGTCCGGTGCAGCGTCACGGGGTCCGGGGTCGTGAGGGAGCCGTACTGCGCGCCGCGGTTGGTGACGATGCCGACGGTGCCGAGGCTCGCGGAGTCGCGGCCGAGACGCGCCAGGATCTGGCGGACGAAGTCGGCCACCGAGCTCTTCCCGGCGGTGCCGGTGACCGCCACCACGGTCTCGGGCTGCGGGCCCGCGAGGCGGGCCGCCGCGAGGGCGAGCGACCGGCGCGCGTCGGCGACCGGGATCCAGGCGACCGCGTCGGGCAGGTCGGCGGGACGGGCCCCCTCCCCGGCGACCGCGGCGGCGCCGCGCTGCGCGGCCTGCGCGGCGAAACGTCGGCCGTCGGCCTTCGTGCCGGGAACGGCGACGAACACCGTGCCGGTCGCGACCTGCCGGCTGTCGGCCGTGAGGTCCGAGACGGCGAGGTCCGCGGCGGGGCCGGCGGCCTCGGGGAAGAGGTCGGCGAGCCGCGCGCTCATCGCTGCACCCTCATCGATCCGGTCTCACGGGCCGCCCAGCTGGTTGACGTGGTAGGCGTTGAGCTTGACCATCTGCGGGAACGGCCTCACCGGCGGCTCGAACTGCGGCGGAAGGCCGAGGATCGGCGCCACGCGCTCGATCACCTTGCCGGTGACCACGCCGGAATTCCAGGCCGCCGTGGCGTAGCCGCCCGATTCCGGCAGGCCCTGCGGCTCGTCCATGATCGTCACGAACAGGTACTTCGGATCGTTCATCGGCGCCGCCGCCATGAAGGTCGTGAACAGGCGGTTGTGGATGTAGCGGCCGCCGATGACCTTCTCGGCGGTGCCGGTCTTGCCGCCGACGAAATAGTACGGGACCGCCGCCTTCTTGGCCGAGCCCTCGGCCGCGTTGAGCCGCATGATGTAGCGCATCGCCTCGGAAGTCTGGCCCGAGAGGACGTGCGTGGCCCGCGCCCGCGCCGCCTCGGGCGTCGTCTTGAGGAAGGTCGGCGTCATCAGGTCGCCGCCGTTGGCGATGGCCGCCACCGCGGCCGCGGCCTGGATCGGCGCCACCGCGATGCCGTGGCCGAACGCGATGGTGATGGTGTTGATCTCGGTCCAGCGGGACGGGACGATCGGCGCCGCGCTCTCCGGCAGCTCGGTGCGCAGCCGGTCGAGCAGGCCCATCTTCTTCAGGAAGGCCTTGTGGCCGGGCACGCCGACGCCGAGCGCCATCTTGGCGGAGCCGATGTTGGAGGAGTGGGTGAACACCTCCGGCATGGTGATGACGCGGTTCGTGCCGTGGTACTCGTGGATCTTCTGCCGGCCCCAGTTCAGCACGCCGCCCCGGGTGTCGAAGGTCGAGTTGACGTTGTACTTGCCGGAATCGAGCGCCATGGCGAGGGTCATCGCCTTGAAGGTCGAGCCCATCTCGTAGACGCCGACATTCATCCGGTTGATGCGGTCGGGCGAGAGCGCGTCCTTGGGGTCGTTCGGGTCGAAATCCGGCATGGAGACGAGCGCGATGACCTCGCCGGTCTTCACGTCGAGGATCATCGAGGCGCCGGCCTTGGCCTTGAAGTGGTCGATGCCCCAGGCCAGCTCGTCGCGCACGGCGAACTGCGCGCGCAGGTCGAGCGAGAGCTGCACCGGCTTCAGGTCGGCCTGCTTGTTGATCAGCCCGAAGCTGTTGAGGGCCTGCAGCCCGGTGGAGTCGATGTACTTCTCCATACCGGCGATGCCGATGCCGTCGAGGTTCGTCGCGCCCAGGATGTGGGCGGCCGCGACGCCGTTCGGGTAGACCCGCTTGTGGTCGGGCAGGAAGCCGATGCCGGGGATGCCGAGCCGGTGGACCTCGGCCTGCTGTTTCGGGGTCAGCTCGCGCTTCACCCAGACGAAGCCCGCGCCCTTCTTGTCCTTGCGTTGCGTCAGCTTGGCGCGCAGCTCGGAGGCGTTGAGTTCCGGCAGGACGGCGGTGAGCAGCTCGACCGCCTCGTCCTTGTCGTAGATGTTGCCCGGCTCGGCGAAGACCGAGACCGTGCGGATGTCGGTGGCCAGGATCTCGCCGTTGCGGTCGATGATGTCGGGCCGGAAGGCGGTTGAGGACGCGGCCGCGACCCGGTGCTCCTGGCTGGGCGGCTCCCCGAAGATCGCCATCATCAGGAGCTTGGCCGAGATCGTCCCGAACACGCCGACGAAGACCAGCCCGACCATCGCGACCCGCAGGTGCGAGCGCTCGATCGCCAGCCGGAACATGCTGCGCAGGAGCGCCTTGGCGCGGTCGGCGCGCGGCTCGGGCTCGCGCGCCTCCTCCTCCAAGGGGCGCGGCGCGCCGGCGGCATGCGCCAGCGCGGCGGCTTCGAGCAGCGCCGCCTCGTGGTCCGACACGGCGGGCTCGACCGCCGGGTCTAGGGTCTCGTCGGCGTGATCGGACACGGGGGTTTACCTCGAAGCCGTCGTCGGGGTGCGGGTCGTGGTGACGGTGCGGGTGATCGAGCCGGTCGTGCGCGGCTCGATCGCGCCCTTGTCCTTGGGCGTCGCCGTGGCGGCGAGCAGACGGCCGATCTCGTCGCCGCGCTCCGGCCGGGCGGGCAGATCCGAGAGGCGCGCCAGGTGGCTGGTGCCGATCGGCTCCAGGGCGAGATGCTTGTCGACGGCCGCCTGGAGCCGGTCGGGCCGCGTCAGGAGCTGCCACTCGGCGCGCAGCACGGCGATCGCCTGCCGCTCCTTGTGCAGGGCGGTCTGGAGCTTCGAGACCTGACCGCCCTGGTAGAGCGTGTCGTACTTGATCGAGTAGGCGTAGATCGCCGAGGCGACGAGGCCGGCCACCGCCAGCAGGTTCAGGAGGCGGATCATCGGCGATGGCCTCCGCGGGCCGCGTCGGGCAGGCTCGCCAGCGCGGTCAGCGCGGCCAGCGGCTCGGGAACGTCGGATTCGGTGCGCTCCGCGGCCCGGAGCTTGGCCGAGCGCGCGCGCGGGTTGCGGGCGGTCTCGGCCTCGCCCGGCAGGACCGGGCCCTTCGTGACGGGACGGAAGCTGCGGACGGTCTCGACCAGGCCCCCGGGCAGATGGCGGGAGCCCTGCGCGGAGCGGCCGCTGCGCGCCGCGAAGAACTGCTTGACGATGCGGTCCTCGAGCGAGTGGAACGTCACGACGGCGAGCCGGCCGCCGGGCCTGAGCACGCGCTCGGCCGCGTGCAGGGCACGGACCAGCTCGCCGAGCTCGTCGTTCACGGCGATCCGCAGGCCCTGGAAGGTCCGCGTCGCCGGGTGGATGTGGCTGCCGGGCTCGGTCCGGACCACGCCGGCGACGAGTTCGGCCAGCTGCGCGGTGGTCTCGATCCGCCCGCGGCGCCGCGCCTCGAGGATGGTCCGGGCGACCGCGCGCGAGCGCCGCTCCTCGCCGAAATGGTAGATGATGTCGGCCAGAACGGTCTCGTCGGCCTCGTTCACGAGGTCGGCGGCGCTCGGCCCGTCGCAGGCCATGCGCATGTCGAGGGGGCCGTCGCTGCGGAACGAGAAGCCCCGCTCCGGCGCGTCGAGCTGCATCGACGAGACGCCGATATCGAGGACGACCCGGTCGACCTGCGCGATGCCGGCCTCCGCGAGGAGGCTGTCGAGGTCGCCGAAGCGGCCGGAGAGGAGGCGCAGGCGCCCGCCGGACTCCGCGACGAGCGCCTGTCCGCCCGCGATGGCCGTGGGGTCACGATCGATCGCGACGACCTGCAGGGCCGGATCCGCCGCGAGGAGCGCGCGGGTGTAGCCGCCGGCACCGAACGTGCCGTCGACCGCGATCCCGCCCGCGGTGCCGAGCGCGTCGACGACTTCCGCGAGGAGGACGGGGACGTGCGGTTCAGCCGCCGCATCGCCGCCATGGCGGGGCGAACTCTCGGGAGAGGAGCGGCGCCGGCTCATGGCCGCCTCGACGCGCCGGCGCGCCGTGGCGCGCGCGGATGGGCGGATTGTCGGCGCGTCCCGGAAACCCGGGCGCGGATGCGGCTCGTGCGTCTCATGGTGCCCTGTGCCGGGCCGCGCGAGCGCGGCGCGCGTGACGGGAACGGCACCGGATGCGGAGCGCGCAAGACGCCGCGCACGGACGGGACCTGCGCGATGGCAGGGTGCGCCCGGCGATCCGATACACGCCGTTGACGGGAGGATGCCGGGTATCATGGGCCTCGGAGGATCGTCAACGCACAAGCTTGGCACTGCCGCGCGGACCGATCTGAACCCGGCAAGGTTAACCGAAGGTTTTTACCGCCGCGGAATCTTCGGCGCGCCGGCCGTCCGCGCGGGAACGCCGGCGGGGCGATAAAGCCTTGCAGGTGCAGGTCTTATCGGGAAGTGGATCAGCCGGCCTGTAAGCCGGGTTCTGTAGGGCCGGAGCGCTCGCGCGCGCCGGCGTGGCAGCCATTCCTCTGGGACGATCGTCGCCGATCGCCTCGAGCAACCAACCCGGGCGACTGGCCTGGAGAGCCGGCCTGCCCTTCTCGCGAAGGGCGCGCCGCCCCTATTCGGTCTTGCTCCCGGTGGGGTTTGCCGTGCCGTCCGCGTTGCCGCGTCCGCGGTGCGCTCTTACCGCACCCTTTCACCCTGACCCCGGACGGATCCGGGGCGGTCTGCTCTCTGTGGCACTGTCCCTGGGGTCGCCCCCGCCGGAGGTTATCCGGCACCGTCTCTCCATGGAGCCCGGACTTTCCTCCCCGAACGCTCGCGCGTCCGGAGCGGCCGCCCGGCCGGCTGATCCGCGGGCAGATGCGCCCGCGGGGCCGTCCGGGTCAAGGGCGCGGGCCCGCTACCAGGTGCCGGTGTTCTCCATCGACTTCCACGGCTCCTGCGGCTCCTTGGCGCCGCCCTTCTGGAGGATCTCGATGGAGATGCCGTCCGGCGACTTCACGAAGGCCATGTAGCCGTCGCGCGGCGGCCGGTTGATGGTGACGCCCTTCTCCTGCAATTTGGTGCAGAAGCCGTAGATGTCGTCGACCTGATAAGCGAGATGGCCGAAATTGCGCCCGCCCGAGTAGGTTTCCGGATCCCAGTTGTAGGTGAGCTCGATCAGGGGCGACTTGGTCGCTGAGGCCCGCTCGACATCGCCGGGCGCGGCGAGGAAGACGAGGGTGAAGCGGCCCTTCTCGTTCTCGACGCGGCGCACCTCCTTCAGGCCGAACGTGTCGACGTAGAAGGCGAGTGCCCGGTCGAGGTCGGCGACCCGGACCATGGTGTGCAGAAATTCCATCGGATCCTGTCCTGTTCTCTTCGAAGACGGACCACCGGCCCGCTCCGACTGACTCGCCCCGCTAGCTAGCGGCCGGTCCGGCGGTGAGAAGGCCGTCCGATACAGACTCGGGACAATCGGGCCCGGGCGTTCGCGCGGTCGGACCCCGTCGAGCCGACCGGGCGGGCGTTTCGGCAGCCCCCGGCATCGTCGGCCCGGCGGCGGGCCTCGCGCCGCTTGCGTCCCGTCGGCCCCGCCGCGAACTCCCGATCCGCCGGAGGAGAGACCCTTCGGCCGAAAGTATGGGCGCGTCTTACCCAGCAAGATGTAGCCCGGCTGCGACGGATTCGTCTTACTCGGTGGGATGATGAGAGCGGTTTCGAACGTCGGGGGCCGTGATGAGGACGCAGGGATCCGAGGGCGGCAAGCATGATGCACAGATGATCGGTCTCGATGCGGCACGATTCCTAGCCGCAATGCTGGTCATGGTCTTTCATCTCGGCGCCTACGCGTGGCAGGCGCCGCTCTCGACGGCCGGGCGCGCCTTCGACTCCGCCGCAGCTTACCCCGGCCTGTTTGCCTGGACGTGGTTCGGATGGATCGGGGTCGAGTTGTTCTTCGTCATCTCGGGCTTCGTGATCGCCTACTCGGCCGAGCACGCGACCGCGCGCGCCTTCCTGCGCAGCCGCATCCTGCGCCTCGTGCCGGCGGTCTGGATCTGCGCCACGCTCACCGCCCTGGTCTCGCTCGCCATCGGCCGCATGGGGTCCGGTCGGCACGTGCTGCGGGCCTATCTCGACTGCGTCCTGTTCGTTCCGGTCGAGCCGTGGCTGGACGGCGTCTACTGGACCCTCGGTGTGGAGATCGCCTTCTACGCACTCGTCTTCGCGCTGCTGCGGCTCGGGCGATTCCGGAGCATCGGCCCGATCTGCGCCGTGGTCGGCGGTGTGAGCACCCTCTTCTGGGTCGCGACCTTGGCCGTGCCGAACCTCCCCGCCCTGGCGGCGAACCGCGTGGCCGAGCTGACGCTCCTGCGCCACGGCTGCTGCTTCGCGCTCGGCGTCTTCCTGTGGTTGTCGCTCGTCAAGGGGCCGACGGCCGGTCGGCTCTGCGTGATCGCCGTCTGCGCCGTCGGGGCGCTCGTCGAGATCGGTGACGCGGCCGGGTCGTTCCTGTTCCAGATGGGCCGCAGCGAGGATCCGCTCCTCCCGCGCCTCGTCTTCGCGGGCTGCGTCCTGATGATCGTGGCCAGCGTGCGCGGCAACGCGTGGCTCCGCGCGCGGCTCGGCGAGCGGGGCTGCGCGCTGGCCCGACGGATCGGACTGATGACCTACCCGCTCTACCTCCTGCACAACGTCAACGGTGCCGCCCTGATCCACCGCCTCGTCGGCGGCGGGGTTCCGCCCTACGCGGCGCTCGTGGCCGCGTGCTGCGCCATGCTCCTGCTGAGCTACGCCGTGATGCGCTGGGCCGAGCCGTTCGTCCGCGCTTGCCTGTCCGCCACGCTCGACAGGGTCGGCCTCGAGCGGCCGCTCCGCGCGGAGGGCCGCCCCGCCCCGGGGCTCTGAGCCGGGCGAGGACCGCGCCACGCCGGCCGTTTCGACGGCTCCGATCGTTGCGCCGCGCGCTCCGAGGGACCAGAACGGGCCCGCCCCGCACCCGGAGTGAGCCGAATGCGCACCGAGACGCCGCCGCTGATCCGCCTCGAGGAATACCGGCCCAGCGACTACCTGATCGATCGCGTCGACCTCGACATCCGTCTCGACCCGCACGCGACCCGCGTCGACGCGACGCTGACGCTGCGGCCGAACCCGGCCGGCGTGCCGGCGGCGCCGCTCACCCTCGACGGCGACGATCTCCGGCTGGTCTCGGTCGCGCTCGACGGCGCGCCGCTGGCGCCCGACGCCTACGCGGCGACGCCGTCCGGACTGATCCTCCGCGATCCGCCGCAGCGGCCCTTCGCGCTGCGTCTCGTCACGGAGGTGGATCCGACCGCCAACACCAAGCTGATGGGCCTCTACCGGTCGAACGGCGTCTACTGCACCCAGTGCGAGGCGGACGGCTTCCGCCGGATCACCTACTTCCTCGATCGGCCGGACGTGCTGTCGGTCTACACCACGCGCATCGAGGCCGACCGGGCCGAGGCGCCGGTCCTGCTCGGCAACGGCAATCCCGTCGGGACCGGCGCGGCCGGGCCGGACCGCCACTTCGCGATCTGGCACGATCCCCACCCGAAGCCCGCCTACCTGTTCGCCCTCGTGGGCGGCCGGCTCGGGAAGGTCGAGACGCGCTTCACCACGATGGAGGGCCGCCCCGTCACCTGCGCGGTCTACGTCGAGCCCGGCAAGGAAGACCGGGCGGGCTACGCCCTCGACGCCGTCATCCGCTCCATGGCCTGGGACGAGACCGCCTTCGGCCGCGCCTACGACCTCGACGTGTTCAACGTCGTCGCGGTGTCCGACTTCAACATGGGCGCCATGGAGAACAAGGGCCTCAACATCTTCAACGACAAATACGTCCTGGCGAGTCCCGAGACCGCGACCGACGGCGACTACGCGGCGATCGAGGCGATCATCGCGCACGAGTACTTCCACAACTGGTCTGGCAACCGCGTCACGTGCCGGGACTGGTTCCAGCTCTGCCTGAAGGAGGGTCTCACGGTCTTCCGAGACCAGGAATTCTCCTCCGACATGCGCTCCCGGCCAGTGCACCGCATCGCCGAGGTGCGCTCGCTGCGGGCGCGCCAGTTCCCCGAGGATGCCGGGCCGCTGCGGCACCCGGTGCGGCCGCGGGCCTACGCGGAGATCAACAACTTCTACACGGCGACCGTCTACGACAAGGGCGCCGAGATCGTCCGGATGCTGCGGACGCTGATCGGTCCCGAGGCCTTCCGGGCCGGCATGGACCGGTACTACGCCGACAATGACGGCCGCGCCGCCACCGTCGAGGACTTCCTGGCGGCCTTCGCGGCGGTGACCGGGCGCGATCTCGGCGCCTTCGCCCGCTGGTACGAGCGTCCCGGCACGCCCCGCCTCGCCGTCGCGGCCGCGTACGATCCGGCCGCCGCCCGCTACACCCTCCGGTTCGCCCAGAGCCTGCCCGGCGGCGGTGCGGAGTCCGGCGGGCCGCCCCTGGTGATCCCCGTGGCCCTCGGGCTGGTCGGGGCGTCCGGGCCGCTGACGGGCGCGACCTGCCCGGACGTGCGGGACGGCGTCTACGTGCTCGACCGCCCCGAGGCCGAGATCGTGTTCGACGCGGTCGCCGAGGAGCCGGTCCCCTCGCTCCTGCGCGACTTCTCCGCCCCGGTGCGGCTCGACCTCGCCCTGACCGACGCGCAGCGGATGCGGCTCCTCGCGCAGGACAGCGACCCGTTCAACCGCTGGCAGGCCGCGCAGGACGTCGCTTTGCGGCTGATCCTCGAGCCAGACGCCGATCGGACGGAGGCGTTCGCCGCGGCACTCGGCCAGTTCCTCGAAGACGAGGCCCTGGCCGACCCGGCCTTCGCGGCCCTGGTCCTGGCGCTGCCGAGCGAGGGCGAGGCCGCCGACGCGGTGCCGGCCGACGTGGATCCCGACGCGATCCACCGGGCGCGATTCAACCTGCGGGCGCGTCTGGGCCAGGCCCTGCGGCCGCGGCTCGAATCGATCGACGCGGCGCTCGCGCCGGTGGCCGGTGCGCCCTACAGCCCCGACGCCGCCTCGGCGGGGCGCCGGTCGCTCCGCAACGCGGCCCTCGACCTGGTCGCCGCCGGCGATCCCCGGGAGGGGGCCGCCCGCGCCGCCGCGCGGCTGGCCGAGGCCACCAACATGACCGACCGGCTCGCCGCCCTCGGCACGCTGGCGCTGATCCCGGGGGAGACCCGCGAGGCCGCCTTCGCGGAGTTCGCGGCCCGCTACGCCGACGAGCCCCTGGTCCTCGACAAGTGGTTCGCCCTCCAGGCCCAGATCCCCGAGCCCGGCACCCTCGACCGGATCGCGCGGCTGCAGGAACACCCGGCCTTCACCATGACCAACCCGAACCGCGTGCGGGCGCTGATCGGGAGCTTCGCGTTCGGCAACCCGACCCAGTTCGCCCGGCGGGACGGGGCGGGATTCGCCCGCGTGACCGAGACGGTCGCGGCGCTCGATTCGACCAACCCACAGGTGGCCGCACGGCTCCTCACGGCCTTCGGATCCTGGCGCCGGCTGGAAAAATCACGCGGCGCCAAAGCGGTCGAAATGCTGAATGGGATCAAGGCGATCCCGGGGCTTTCCCGGGACACCGCCGACATCCTCGCGCGCACCCTCGGAGGCGGCTAACCGTCTGAACCTGCGGTAGAAATCGATTCTCGGGCTCCCAGGCAACACCTGGGTTCCGTCAAGCCCTTATGGTAAAAAATCCGTGGACAAACTGCCCCCCGAAGTGATTGTATTCAGTCAGATTCGGGGGGCCTTCGGGGGCCGGGTGCCCACACCGGATCACAGTTCCCACGGGCGAGGTTCGGCCATGCCGGAGGCGGCTTCCGCTTCCTTCTCCGCGCGTGCGGATTCGAGTCTCACGATCTCGTGGCCCATGCGGAGCCGGGATCCGCGGCTCGGCCAGGCCGAGCGCTGGCTGCGCTACGCCGTGCCGGGAACGCTCGCGGTGTTCCTGGCCTGCCTCGTCGGGCTCGCCACCCTCCATATCCAGGGCCAGCGTGCCGAGATCCTGGCGGGCGCGAAGGCCGAGGTCGAAGGCTTCGCCCGTCTGGCCGCGCGGGCGGTGGATCCGGCCGGCACCGTGGCGGAGGACCTGCGCGCCCTGATGCCCGAGAGCGAGCGGCATCCCGGCCGTCGCCTGCTGGTGGTCCGCCCCGACACCCGCATCGTCGCCGCCCATCCGCCGCTGCCGGCTGACCGCACGACCCTCTCGGCGGTGCTCGGCGAGAGCGAGCCGCTCTCCGGCCTCGGCGAGCGCGCCGGCGCGATGGCCCTCGAGCTTCCCGGCGGCGAGAGCGTGCTCGCCGCGGTGCACAGCCTGCCCGGCGGCGCGGGACAGGTGGCGGTGCTCCAGCCCATCGAGCCGCTGCTGCGCGGCTGGAGCGCCCGGACCCGCGACCAGATCGTCCTGATCGCCGCCGCCGCGATCGTGATCGTCGGAGTCGGGCTCGCCTACGGCCTGCAGACCCGCCAGGCCGCCCGCGCCGACCGGGCCCGCGAGCAGATCCGCGGCCGCCTGGAGACCGCCCTGCGCCGGGGCGCCTGCGGGCTGTGGGACTGGGACATCGCGCGGGGCCGGATCTACTGGTCCGATTCGATGTACACGCTGCTCGGCTACAGGCGGCAGCACGAGTACCTCTCGTTCGGCGACGTTAACGGCCTCGTCCATCCCGACGACGGCGACCTGTACAGCCTCGCCCGGGGGCTCGCGGCCAACCAGACGCATATCGATCACGCCTTCCGCATGCGCGGCGCCGACGGGGCCTACGTCTGGCTGCGCGCCCGCGCCGAGGTCGTGGCGGACGCCGCCGACGGCGGCCGCCACCTCGTCGGCATCGCCAACGACATCAGCGAGCAGCGGGCCCTGGAGGAGACCAACGCCGCGGCCGACATGCGCCTGCGCGACGCCGTCGAGGCGATCTCGGAAGCCTTCGTGCTCTGGGATACCGGCAACCGCCTGGTCCTGTGCAATTCGAAATTCCGCCACCTCCACGCCCTGAGCCCCGAGGATGCGCAGGCGGGCCGGAGCTACACGGACGTGATGGGCCGCGGCGTGCTGCCCCAGGTCCGGCGGGAATCGCCCGAGGCCGGGATGGCGCTGACCGACATGGCCGCCCGCACCTTCGAGGCGGAACTCGCCGACGGCCGCTGGCTGCAGATCAGCGAGCGGCGCACGAAGGACGGGGGCTACGTGTCGGTCGGGACCGACATCACCAGCCTGAAGCGCAATCAGGAGCAGCTCCTCGCCTCCGAGCGCGAGCTGATCGAGACCGTCAAGGACCTCAAACGGTCCCGCCGCACCCTCGAACTCCAGACCCAGCAGCTCGCGGATCTCGCCGAGCGCTACCTCGACCAGAAGGCGGCCGCCGAGGCGGCCAACCAGGCCAAGGCCGAGTTCCTGGCCAATATGAGCCACGAGCTGCGCACCCCGCTCAACGCCATCATCGGCTTCGCCGACGTGATGGAGAACGCGGTTCTCGGGCCGCTCGGCACCCCGCGCTACACCGAGTATTGCCGCGACATCCGCGAGAGCGGTTCGCACCTGCTGTCCATGATCGACGACATCCTCGACATGGCCCGGCTGGAGGCCCGGCGCGTGCGCCTGAGCCCCAGGGCGATCTCCGCCGAGACCGCGATCAGCGCGGCCCTCGCGCCCGTCGAGGCGGCCGCCCGCGAGAAGGCGATCACCGTCAGCGTCGACGTCGTGCCCGGCCTCGAGCTGCTGGCCGATCCGCAGGCGATCCGGCAGATCCTCGCCAACCTCGTGCAGAACGCCGTGAAGTTCACGCCCGCCGGCGGCCGCGTCGCCGTCCGGGGCCGCCGCGCCGGCGCGTGCACCCACCTCTATATCGAGGACAACGGCATCGGCATCCCGACTTCCGACCTCGCCCGCCTCGGCCGGCCCTTCACGCAGGTCGAGCGGCAGATGACCCGGTGCCACAAGGGTTCGGGCCTGGGCCTCGCCATCACCCGCTCGATGGTCGAGCTCCACGGCGGCTCGCTCCGGATCCGCTCCGAGGAGACGGTGGGCACCATCGTGCTCGTCCGCCTGCCGGCCACGCCGGCCGAGCGCGAGGCCGTCGTACCGGCCGGCTCGGCCCCTTCCGCGACGGCCGATTCCACGATTGTCAGGCGCGAGGCGCCGCGGGCGGGCCGTTCCGCCGCCTGAGCGGGACCGTTCACGGACGCGGATCGAGCCCGCCGCGGCGTGCGAGGCGGCCCTGTTCCGCGTGCCAGCGCGCGTCCGCGACGGCGCGTGCCAGGCGCCGGATGCGCCAGCGCCGGTACAGCGACAGGACCGGGTTGCCGCCGAGACCGGCCTGATGCCGGCTCAGGCGTCGCAGCAGGTCCGGCAGCTGCGCCGAGGCCGCCTCGCCCGTGGCGATGTCGATGGCCCGCATTTCCGCCCGGAGCCCCGCCTTCCAGTCGTCCATGACGCCCGCCTCCGCGATCATCGCCCGCCCCCGCGGCCGGCCGGAATTCCCAACAGCCCGCCCGCCGTCTCGCCCGCGGCATGAGTACACGCCGGAAAACCCTCCGTTCCGGATCCGGGTTTGCGCCGCAGGTGGTCCGCCCGGCGGACCGGACTGGAGGATACGGCCGATGCGATCCAAGACAACGTACCGCTGCACGCTGGCGCTCCTGCTCGGGCTCGCCGCCGAGCCCGCGCTCGCGCAGAGCACGGGCTACGTCACGGGTTTCCCGGGCAAGGATCCCGCGGGCGACGAGGAGATCGGCTGGGGGCCGGCCTACCGGCCCGAGACGAGCTTCGCGCAGCCCGGCACGCCGTCGACCCCGGGCGCGATCGCCGGCCGCGCCTATCGTGCCCGAACCGGGCACGGCGTCTACGATCGGGTGCAGGGCGACGGTCTGTACCGGGGCCGGTAGTCCCGCTCACGCCCGATGCGCGACGGCGGCGATGATCGGGTCGGTGCCGAGCGAGGCGTGGGTCCCCTCTCGCGTGCGGGAGAGGGACAGCTTGAGGGGTAAGACCTCTCCAGGAAGACTCGATCCCTCACCCCGACCCTATCCCGTGATGGAGAGGGGGTACGGCACGGATGTCTCGACCGGGATCAGCGGCTCCGTCCAGGCTCTCGAACCCGACCGGGACCGGCCCTAGCGCCGCCGCAGGGCCCGCTTCGCGGCCGCGCGCGCGTCCCGCTCGAACCGGGCGAGCCGGAGGCGCCGCTCCAGCGAGATCACCTGTCGACCGGGCGGGACCGCGATGATCTCGGCGACCGGAACCCGGTCGCGGTAGAGACCTTCCAGCGCCGATCCTTCCAGCGTCGCCGAGTCGAGCCGGTCGGCGAAGCCGGTCTCGTGGCAGGCCCGCACGATCTCGGCCTCGAGCAGCAGGCCCGGGGCGTGGCCGCGCAGATCCTCGTCGTAGGCGGTCTTCAGCAGGGTCGCGGTGCCGCCGCTGACCAGGGCGAGGCTGACGGCGACAGGCCGGCCGTCGAGGGTCAGCGCGTCGGCCCGGACGGCGACCGGGCCCGGAACCGCGGTGAACAGCGCCCTGGCCAGCGCGGCGCCCTCGGGTCGGCAGGCCATGGCGGTGCCGGACTGCCCCTTCCAGCCGGCGCGCTCCAGGTCGAGGAAGGCCGCGACGAGGCGGGCGAGGTCCGATTCGCCCGTGGCGCACGCGTGGGCGACGGTTCCGGTCTCCGACAGGCGGCGCGCCCGGCGGCGCAGGTCCTTGAAGCGCGCCCGGCCGGGATGGTCGGCGAGGAACGCCGCGTGGTCGGCGCGCCGGTCCATGACCGGGCGGTCGAAGCCCGCCACCGTGCCGATGGCCCAGCCGCGCGCGCGCATCGCCGCGAGCATCTCCGGCACGGCGCCCTCCCCGGTCGGCAGCAGCGGCCAGCGCCAGGGGCATCCGCCGGAGGCGGCCTCGAGGCCGGCCACCAGGGCCAGCGCGTGCGCGGCCCGGTCCGGACCGTCGGCGACCAGGGGAGCCGTGGCGGTCACGTAGGGCGAGAGGAAGGGCCGCAGGACCCGACCGCCGAGGCCCGTCAGGTCCCGGGCCTCACGGTACGGGAGCAGCCCGACGAGACGGTCGCCCGCGCGGACCGTGACGTAGCGGAGGGCCGCCGGCAGCAGCCCGGCGGTCCGATGGGCCTCGATGACGTGCCGGGAGAAGTGCGGGTGCGCCGCGGCGCCCGCCGCGACCAGCGCGTCCCAGGCCTCCGGCTCCGGCGCGTCGCCGAGGGTGACGACGGCTCCGGACGGCGCGCGCAGGGGGCTCGCGGCGATCATCGGACCGCTCCGGCGGCCCAGACCGGGGTCGGCAGCCCGTGGATCCGCCCCGCGGCGCGCGCCAGCAGGGAGGCCCGGCCCACGCTCGCCACCGCGACCGCCACGGCCGCGCCGAGCGTCCCGAGCGCCGGGACCAGGGCGAGGCACAGGCCGGCGGCGGCGAGGAGACTCCCCGCCGTGATGCCGGCGCAGAGCCGCTCCCCGCCCAGCATGGTCAGCAAATCCTCGCCCGGGCCGAACAGGCTCGCCCCGACGCTGCCGGCGATCAGGATGCACAGGATCGGCACGCTGTCGCCCAGACCCGGCCCGAACATGGCCAGCAGCAGGGGGCTGACGGCCAGGATCGCGCCGCCGACCACGAGCGTCGCGGCCGCCGTCAGGCGGCCCTGGCGCCGGACCAGCTCGGCGAGGAGGAAGCGGTTGGCCTGCGCCTGGGCGGCGCTGTAGCGCTGGAGCGTCGCCGCGCTGACCGCGTAGTGCACGAACACCACGAATTGCTGGATGCGGGTCGCCGCGAAGTAGATCCCGACCTCGGCCGGGCTCACGAGGGCGCCGAGCACGATCACGTCGACGAAGGTGAAGCCGGCATTGGCGAGGTCGATCGCGGCGATCGGCAGGCCCGTGCCGAGCCACGTGCGCCACCGGTAGCGGTGCGGCCCGGCCGGCAGCTCCCGCCGGAGCCGCGCGGCGAGGAGGGCGGCCTGCAGGGCGGTCGCGACCGCGGCGGCGACCAGCATGCAGGCCATCGCGACCTCGGCCCGGGGCGGCGCGCCGAGCAGGATCGCCGCGACCATGCAGGCCATCATCAGAGTCTGGCGCAGCAGGTAGGGCGGCGCGATGGCGAGCCCGACCCAGTTCTGGCTGCGCGCCACGCCCTCGAGGTAGTCCTGGAGCGCGAAGAGCGGCATCACGCAGAGCGCGATCAGGATCGGTGCCCAGTAGGCGGGGGCGAACAGGCCCGGCTCGAGCACGAGCAGCGCCGCGCCGAGGCAGGCGACGGCGAGCGCCGCCCCGCCGGTCATGAGGGCGCCGGCCCGGATGTAGCCGCGCGCGAGGTCGAGGTCGCCCTGCGCCTGATCGCCCGGCACGAACCGGCAGGCGCCCTGCGAGAGGCCGAGGGTCAGGGTGTGGCCCAGCATCGCGGTCCAGACCCAGACCGACGCGAAGATCCCGTAGGCGTCCCAGCCCATCAGCCGCGCCGCGAGCACCTGGGCGCCGTAGGCGAAGCCGGCCGACCCCACGCGGATCGCGAAGACCGTCAGGGCCGCCCGCTGCGGGCCGCTGCGCAGCGCCCGGAGGTGCCGGAGCGCGAGGACAGGGAGGGCCGTGGCTGACACTACGCGCTCCGCGCCGGTCCCGAACTCGGCGGAAGGCCGATCTCTGGCCGTCCGGTCTAGCCCGGGGCGCGTTGCGGCTCGGTTAAGGGCGGCTGGGCCGGCGCCGCCTTGGGCTCCTTGGGCGTCTCGGTCCGCATCAGCGAGGTGGCGATCGTCAGCGCCACGTGCTCGGCCATGCAGCGCAGGCCGAGGTCGTTGAGCCGGAACTGGCGGCCGAGCATGTGACCCTCGCCCTTGTCGCTACGGCGCGACAGGTACTGCAGGGCCTCGTAGCGCCGGACCAGCGGCACGCCCTGCTGGGTCGCGACGCTCCGGACGGCCTCGACGATCCGGTTGTAGTCGACGTCGGCCGCCATGCTGGCCGTGTAGATCGGGTCGACCAGCACCACGTCGATCCCGTGCGACCGCATCCAGCCCACGGCCTCGGCCAGCGCGCTCGCGAAGGCGTCCACGTCGACGCGGGCGATGGCGTCGTGGGTGCCGACCTGCCAGACGACGAGGTCGGGCTCGGCCTCGGCCACCATGGTGCGCAGGCGCTCGGCGGCCCCGGAAGCGATCTCGCCCGGCAGGCCGCGGTGGTCGATCACCACGTCGACCTTCGGCAGGGCGTGTTCCAGCGCGGCCTCGAGCTTGGCCGGGTAGGAGGCCGAGGCGCCCGGCGCCGCGCTGCCGCCGATCGCCAGGATCTTGAGCGGACGGTTCTCCGCCAGCGCGGCCTTGACGGCGCCGAGCTGGGCGACGCTGTAGAGCTGCGCCCCCGGGACCCGGCATTCCTGCGACAGGGCCGGATCGTCCGCCACGGGGCTGGCGGCCTGCTCGGCCGCGGCCGCGCCGCCGGCGGGGCCCGACAGCAGGAGCGCGGCCAGCGCCGCGGCGAGCCGGGCCCGCGTCATGCGCGGGGTCGCGACGATCTGCTGCGGCTGCGCCATTCGACGAACCATGCCGTAAACCCCAGCCCGACGAGGCCCGAGCCGGCGACCAGCATATCGATCAGCGCGCCGCCGCCCGTCTGGAAACGCACGAGCTGTCCGATCAGGCTCAGGATCGAGCCCATCGAGAAGACAGCCAGTGAATTCCGGCCCATCTGACTCAGATAACCGACGACGCGGCCGATTCGGGGGGCGAGCACCGCGTAAAGCGGTGCAAACGCTAACAATACCCCCAGGAAATGAACCAGTCGCGCCGGGGTCAGGTAAGTCTTCTCGAACGTGAACAGCAGGCGCGGCTCCGGAACGAGCATCGGATCCGGGCGAATCTCCGTCACGGCGAGCACGATCCCGAGGAGAACGATCACGACGCCCGCCGGGATCAGGCGCCGCGACCAGCGGCGCAGGGCGTCGGAGCGGAGGTTCCAGCCCTGCAGGACGAAGCCCAGCACCAGCAGGAGCTGCCAGCAGAGCGGATCGAAGAACCAGTCGCCCTCGCCCGGCCAGGAGGGGACGTTCCACCCGAAGACGAGGCTCGCGAGATAGACGCTCACGGACAGGCCCAGGGCCCCGAGCAGGCTGAAGCGGCCGACCAGGACGAAGACGGGCGCGATGCCGATCAGCAGCACGTAGAGCGGCAGGATGTTGAAGTAGCCGAGCTGGTAGGTCAGCAGTGCCATCCCGCAGACCGACTGGATCGGGTCCGCGAAGAAGCCGCCGGCATTGTGCCACTCGAGGATCAGCGGGTTGTCGAGCAGCAGCGCCGCCCCCGCGATGATCGCGAGCGCCAGCAGCATCACGGTCAGCTGCGCCCGGTAGACCTCGACCGTGCGGGCGAGGAGCCGCACCACACTCCGGCCCGGCGGCTCCGGGTTGCCGTCGCGCCCGCGGGTGGCGATCCCGATCGACCAGCCGGCCAGGAACACGAACAGCTCGGCCGCGTCCGAGATGCCGTACTGCGAGAAGGTGTAGCGCTCGAAGGTGTTGCCCGGGATGTGGTTGATGAAGATCGTGATCAGGGCGAAGCCGCGCCAGAAGTCGATCGCGTTGGGGTCCCGCATCGTCGCGGCGGCTCCGAGTTTCGACGCATCAGGATGGCGGCGGCGGGAACGCGGCCCCTGATACGGCGCCGCATCGCTTCTGCAAAGGCGAACAAAGGTGGGGATCGCGCGGCCCGATCGAACCGGACGGTCACACCCGCGTTATGGCCCGGCACGGAGTTCCGCACCCATGACCCGCCCCCTCACCGCCCTCGGCCTCGCGCTCCTCCTGCCGGTCCTGGCGACCGGCCCCGCGCTGGCTCAGGCCCAGACCGGCACCGGCGGCGGCCCCGCCTCCACGGCGACCGCCCCCAACACCTCGTCGGTCGGCCGCGTCATGCCGCCGAGCCGCGGCGCCGGTGCCGAGACGCCGGACGACCGGCGCGTGCGGACGCCGCGCGAGGCGGAGAACGACAAGCTCATGCGCGGCATCTGCATCGGCTGCGCCCCCCGATAAGGGGGCAGCGCCCGGGTGCCGCCGACGACGCTACTTGCCGCGGCGCAGGCGCAGGTCGTCCTCGCTCTCGCGGGAGAGGCGCAGCAGGTTCTGCCCGTAATTGGTCTTGGCGAACATCTCGCCGCGGGCCACGAGCTGGTCGCGGGTGATGAACTTCTGCAGGTAGGCGATCTCCTCCAGACACGCCACCTGCAGGCCCTGCCGGTTCTGCAGGGTGCGGACGAACTCGCTCGCCTCCAGCAGGCTGTCGTGGGTCCCGGTGTCGAGCCACGCGTAGCCGCGCGACATGCGCTCCACGTGCAGCTGGCCGCGCTGCAGGTAGGCCTCGTTGACGCTGGTGATCTCCAGCTCGCCCCGGGCCGAGGGCTTCACGTCGGCGGCGATGTCGAGCACTTGGTTGTCGTAGAAGTACAGGCCGGTCACCGCCCAGGTCGATTCCGGGTTCTGCGGCTTCTCGACGATCTTCGTCGGCCGCCCCGACTTGTCGAGGTTGACGACGCCGTAGGCCTGGGGGTTGTCGACGTGGTAGGCGAAGACGGTCGCGCCCTGCTTGCGGCTCGACGCGCGCTCCAGGAGCTCGCCCATGCCGGCGCCGAAGAACAGGTTGTCGCCGAGGATCAGCGCCACGTCGTCGTCGCCGACGAAGTCGCGCCCGATCACGAAGGCCTGGGCGAGGCCCTCCGGCCGCGGCTGCAGGGCGTAGGAGAACTTGAGGCCGAACTGCTCGCCGGTGCCGAACAGGCGCTTGTAGTTGTCGAGGTGCTCCGGCGACGAGATGATCAGGATCTCGCGGATGCCGGCGAGCATCAGCACCGAGACCGGGTAGTAGATCATCGGCTTGTCGTAGACCGGCAGGAGCTGCTTGTTGATCGACAGCGTGGCCGGGTGCAGGCGCGTGCCGGATCCGCCGGCCAGAACGATGCCCTTCATGGCTTGGAAACTCCCTCTGAGACCGGCCCGACGAGCCGGTCCAGGATGTCGTCGAGCGCCGCCTGCCAGGGCCGCGGCGCGATGCCGTAGGCCTCGTTGAGGCTGTCGGTGGACAGGCGCGAATTGGCCGGCCGCCGGGCCGGTGTCGGGTAGGCGGAGGTCGGGATGCCCTTGACCGGCACGGAGCGCCCGCCGCGCCGGGCCGAGCCCGCCACGATCGCCTCGGCGAAGCCGCACCACGTGGTGTCGCCCCGGTTCACGCAGTGGAACGTGCCGGTCGGCGCCTCCGGATCCGCGGCCATGGCCTGCGCGATCGTCGCGAGGGCCGCGGCGAGGTCGGCGGCCGAGGTCGGGCAGCCATGCTGGTCGTTCACCACGGTCAGCGCGTCGCGCTCCGCCGCGAGCCGCAGCATCGTCTTGACGAAGTTGCCCCGGTGCGGGCTCACCACCCAGGCGGTCCGCACGATGGCGTGGCGCGGGTTGCCGGTGCGCACCGCCAGCTCGCCGGCGGCCTTGCTGGCACCGTAGACGCTCTGCGGGTCGATCGGCGCGTCGGGCGCGTAGGCCCCGTCGGGCTTGGTCCCGGCGAAGACGTAGTCGGTCGAGACGTGCACCAGCGGGATTCGCTTGGCGGCGGTCGCGGCCGCCAGGATCGCCGGGGCCAGCGCGTTGAGGCGCCACGCCGCGACGACGTCGGACTCGGCCTTGTCGACCGCCGTGTAGGCGGCGGTGTTGATCACCGCCCGGTAGGCGCGGGCGGCGAGCGCCGCCGCGACGGCGTCCGCGTCGGTGATGTCGAGGTCCGCGCGGCCCGGCGCGTGGACGGTGACGCCGTCCGGCCACGTCAGGGCCTGCAACTCGGTGCCGACCTGGCCGGCGCCGCCGAGGACGAGGACGTCCATCAGCCGTTGAGCCCCAGGCGCTCGCCCTTGTAGCGGCCCTCGCGGATCGGGCGCCACCAGCCCTCGTTGCCGAGGTACCACGCCACGGTCTCCTCCAGCGCCTGCTCGAAGGTCTTCTGCGGGCGCCAGCCGAGCTCGGTCTCGGCCTTGGTGCAGTCGATCGCGTAGCGCCGGTCATGGCCCGGGCGGTCGGCCACGAAGCTGATCAGCTGATCGTGCGGCGCGCCCTGCGGGCGCAGCCGGTCGAAGGCCGCGCACAGCGCCTTGACCACCGCGAGGTTGTTGCGCACCGCGCGGCCGCCGAGCAGGTAGGTCTCGCCGATCCGGCCGCGCTCCAGCACGGCCACGAGGCCCTTGGCGTGGTCCTCCACGTGGATCCAGTCGCGCTCGTTCAGGCCGTCGCCGTAGACGGGCAGCTTCTTGCCCTCGAGGGCGTTGAGGATCATCAGCGGGATCAGCTTCTCGGGGAAGTGACGCGGCCCGTAATTGTTCGAGCAGTTGGTCACTAGGACCGGTAGCCCGTAGGTCTCGTGCCAGGCGCGGGCGAGGTGGTCAGAGGCCGCCTTCGAGGCCGAGTAGGGCGAGCGCGGATCGTAGCGGCTCTCCTCCGTGAAGAACGCGTCCGGCGGCAGCGAGCCGTAGACCTCGTCGGTGGAGACGTGGAGGAAGCGGAAGGTCTTCCTCTCGGCCTCCGGCAGCGTCTCGTAATGGCCGCGGGCGCCGTCCAGCATGGTCTGCGTGCCGATCACGTTGGTGCGCACGAAGGCGCCCGGGTCGGTGATCGAGCGGTCGACGTGGCTCTCGGCGGCCAGGTGCATCACCGCCTCGGGCTTGAAGTCCGCATAGGCCTTCTGCACGGCGGCGCGGTCGCAGATATCGGCCTCGACCAGGCGATGGCGCGGGTTGTCGGCGAGCGGCGCCAGCGAGACCGGGTTGGCCGCGTAGGTCATCGCGTCGAGGGTGCAGACGTCGTGGCCGAGATCGTTGACGAGGTGCAGCACCAGCGCCGAGCCGATGAAGCCGCAGCCTCCGGTCACCAGGATGCGCATGGTGGATTACCTCTTCGGATCGATCGAGAACTGAGAAAGCCGGGGCAGCCTAAGACCGGCCGTCGTGACAAAATTGCGGCCGGGCCGCGCTCTTCAGAAGACGCGGCCGAGATCGGCGAGCTTCGGCGCCCGGCGATCCTTGTCGGACAGGATCGCCGCCTCGCCGGAGACCGGCCACGGGATCCCGATCGCTGGATCGTTCCAGAACAGCGCCCGGTCGTGCTCGGGGCTGTAGTAGTCGTCGACCTTGTAGGCGACCATGACGTCGGGCGTCAGGGTGCAGAAGCCGTGCGCGAAGCCGTGCGGGATGTAGAGCTGCTCGCCGTTCTCGGCGTCGAGCGTGACGGCGACGTACTTCCCGTAGGTCGGCGAGTCGCTGCGGATGTCGACCGCGACGTCGAGGATCGCGCCCTGCAGCACGCGGATCAGCTTGGCCTGCGCGCGGGGGGCGATCTGGAAGTGCAGGCCGCGGACCGTCCCCTGCGGGGCCGAGAAGGACTGGTTGTCCTGCACGAACGGCGTGGTGATGCCGGCCCGCGCCAGGGTGTCGGCCCGGAAGGTCTCCGAGAACCAGCCCCGCGCGTCGCCGAAGCGCTTCAGGACGATGCGCTTCACGTCCGGGATCTCGGTCTCGATGACGTCCATGCCAGCGCCCTTCTTGCGGATCCCGTCGCGAGGTCCAGCGGACGTCTCCGCGTCGGTCGTTCCGGGTCGCGCGCCCGCCTCGCCGACCACAACCTCGGTGATGCACCGCGACTTCCGGTCATTCGCCGTCCGTGTCAAGGCGTGCGGGCTGCGGTGGCGTGCACGAGGGAAGCCGATGACGGGCGGAGCCGGACCCGCGGTGGACGGCCTGCTGCGTGCCCAGCTGGCCGATCCGGCCTGCACGTGGAGCCTCGGCGGCTACGGAGCCGCCGCCGTGTTCGCGCGGGAACCCGACGAGCCGGCACGGCCCCTCGAGGACGACGCGATCGGGCTCCGCACGGCCCGCGGCGCGCTCGCGGTCCGGGCGCATCCGGATCTCAGGCCGTTCGCCTACGAGACCGGCTTCGCCGACGGCTGGAGCCAGGCGGTCGCGCTCTGCCTTCCCGCGGCCGCCTGCGCGATGGGCCGGCGCACCGTTCTGACCGAACTGGGTCCCGACGAGGCGGCAATCCGGCCGGAGGACCGCGCCGCGCGCCTGTTCGATCTCGGCCTCGGTCTGCGCGCCGCGGATGCCTGCCTCCGGACCGCCGACCCCGCGCGGATCGCCCGCTTGCGGGCGCTGGCGGGCCGACCGCTCCTCGCCGCCGGCGCCGCGGCGATGCCGTCCGCTGTCATCTCGAGCCTGGACCAGATCGTCATCACCCGCATCGGTCGCGTCGAGGTCTTCGCGCCGGAGGCGGATCGGGCGGCCGCGGGGCCCGGGCCGCGGTGCCACCTGCTGCCGCAACTCCTGCGACTCGCACGCACGCACGCGGCCACCGCGCCGATCCCGCCGGGTTGGATCCCCTGCGGGACGCTGCATCCGGCCCATCCCGCGCGGGACGGGGCCGGGCGACCGGTCCCGTTCGATGCCGGGCGCCACGCCGCGTTCGGACGCGTCCTCGACCGATGGGGCGATCCCGCGCTGGCGGCCCTGCGCCGCGCCGTGCTGGACGGCCAGGATCCCGATCCGCCGCGCGCGGGCGGACGGTTCGCGCGCTCGGCGATCCGCGCGGCGCGCGCCCAGCGGAGGGCTATCGTCAGGTAGTGCCGTCCCCGATCGCGTCCTGACGGTTCGGAGAGACGGCGATCCCGGTCGAGACAACCGCGCCGTAACCCCCTCTCCCGTGCGGGAGAGGGTCGGGGTGAGGGACGAGAAGCTTCAGGATCAGGCGCGCTCTCGGGTTGCCGACAGGCCGCGACTCGTCCGGATGGCCCTGATCCCTCACCCTGTCCCTCTCCCGCACGGGAGAGGGGACCGGCGCCTCGTGCGGCACCGGCTTGGCGATCACTTCGTCCGAACCCAATCCCGGGACCAAATCCAGGCCCCTCAGGGAATGCCGATCATCTTGTGGGTCTGCAGCGAGAGCCGCCAGCGGGCGTCCCGGCGGCAATAGGCGATCGCCGCCTCAGTGCTGGCGACCCGGTCGGGGCCGTCCATGGGCTGGAGGAAGCGGTGCTGGAAGGCGAGATCCACGAAGGCCGCGGGATCGGCATCCGCCTGCGGGTAGACGAGCTTCAGCTCGTGGCCGGAGACCTGTGCGAGGGCGTTGCTCCCCTTGGGGCTGACGCAGATCCAGTCGATCCCCGGGGGCGCCGGCAGCGTGCCGTTGGTCTCGATGGCGATCTCGAACCCGGCCGCGTGGACGGCCTCGATCAGCGGCGTGTCGAGCTGGAGCAGCGGCTCGCCGCCGGTGAAGACAACGTAGCGGTTCGCGGCGCCGCCCGCCCAGGTGGCGGCGATCGCGTCGGCGAGGGAGGCCGCGTCCGCGAAGCGCCCGCCGCCCTCCCCGTCCATCCCGACGAAATCGGTGTCGCAGAACCGGCAGGCCGCGGCGGCGCGATCGGCCTCGCGCCCGGACCAGAGGTTGCATCCGGCGAACCGGCAGAACACGGCGGCACGGCCCGCCTGCGCGCCCTCGCCCTGGAGCGTGTGGAAGATCTCCTTGACCGCGTAAGCCACAACCGTCCCAGTCACCGTCGCGCGCGATCCGGCTTGCGCGCCCGGCCTGCACATAAGCCGTGCCGCCCGCGCGGGCCACCGACAACCGCGCCGTGCAGACCCGCGATGTGATCTCGCCTTGCTCTTGCCACGGTAGGCTCGTTCATGCCGAGATGCAGTCCGGCGATCGCCTTTCGGCCGTCCGGGCTGCGCCGCTCTCCGGCTGGCCGGCCGGAAATCCGACGCCCCCAGGGCGTCGATCCAGGCGATCCTCTGACGAGTCGGGCTCGAATGTCCTCTTCTCTCTACCGACGCCTCACCGTCGGGCTTGCGGCGCTGACGGGTCTGCTCGGGGCGGGCCTCGTCGGGATCGGCGCCGCGAACGCCGTGACGGTGCCGATCCTCGTGGCCGACGTGGATTCGGGCAAGGTCATCTACGCGCAGGCGCCGACCGACCCCTGGTACCCGGCCTCGATCACGAAGCTGATGACGACCTACGTCGCACTGGACCTCGTCCGCCAGGGCAAGGTTTCGCTCGACTCGATGATCACCATCTCGGCCGCCGCCGCCGCCGAGCCGCCCTCGAAGATGGGCTTCAAGCCGGGCACGCAGCTCACCCTCGACAACGCCCTGAAGATCATCATGGTCAAGTCGGCGAACGACGTCGCCTACGCGATCGGCGAGTCGCTCGGGGGATCCGTCGAGAACTTCGCCGCGCTGATGAACGAGACCGGGCAGCGGATCGGCATGCATGACAGCCGCTGGTTCAACCCGAACGGCCTGCCCGACCCGCGCCAGTGGACCTCCGCCCGCGACATGGCGGTCCTCGCCCGGGCGCTGATCCGCGACTTCCCGGATTCCCACGACCTGTTCTCGATCTCGGCGATCCAGTTCGGCCGCGCCGTGATGGCGAACCACAACGGGCTGCTCGGGCGCTATCCCGGCACGGACGGGATGAAGACCGGCTTCATCTGCTCGGGCGGCTTCAACGTCGTGGCGACCGCCACGCGCAACGGCCGGCGGATCGTCACCATCGTGATGGGGCAGCCGACCCCGCGCGAGCGCGACGTGAAGACCGCCGACCTGTTCGACTACGCCTTCGGCCAGAGCGCCGGCTGGACCAGCCCGACCCTCGACGCGCTGCCGGCCTCCGCAATCCCGGCGCCGCCGGACATGCGTCCCTTCGTGTGCGGCGGCAAGAAGCCCCCGGCCATCGAGGACGGTCCCGGCGCGCTGAGCGCCCCCGGTTCGGCCGCGCAGTTGATCGGCGGCTCGGCGGCGAACTCGCCGGCGCTGGCGCTCGCCGCGTTCTCCAACCCGGCCCTCCGGGCGCGGTCCCTGCCGCCGCGGGCGCCGCTCCAGCCGATCGCCGTCTGGGTCGGTCGCAACCCGGCCGAGGGCCAGCAGATCCTCGAGGCGCAGGAGGCCGAGCAGAAGGCCGCCGCCGCCAACACCCGCGCCGCCAAGCTCGAGGCTGCCAAGGCCAAGCGCGCGGCGGCCCTCGAGGCGGCCAAGCAGGCGCGCGCGGCGCGCCTGGAGCGCGCCGAGGCCGCGAAGGCGGCCGCTAAATCCGCTCCCAAGGTCGCCGCGAAGCCGGGCCACGGCGTGCCGCGGAACGCCAGCGCCTACACGTCGGACGTCACGCCCGGGATGCCGGAGGCCAAGCCCGGGAAGGGCCTGACCAAGCCGGCTCCGAAGGCGGCCGCCCACAAGCCGGTGCCCGCCAAGGCCGATACGACGTCCCACAAGGCGGCGGCCAAGGCCCCGGCCAGGAAGCCGGCCGCCAAGAAGGCGGCGGCCGACGAGTAGGCCCACTCCGGTGCTCGGCGCACCGCCGCGTTGCCGCGGAGGCCGCCACACCCCACTTCGTCGCCCATGTCGCCGCCTCTGTCAGAGACCCCCGCCCCCGCTCCGGACCCGCGCCGCCCGGAGCCCATCCCGCTGACCGTGCTCACCGGCTTCCTCGGAGCCGGGAAGACCACCCTGCTGAACCGGCTGCTGCGCGATCCCGCGCTCGCCGACACGGTGGTGATCGTCAACGAGTTCGGCGAGATCGGCCTGGACCACCTGCTGATCGAGACCGTCGACGAGGACATGATCCTGCTCGGCGCCGGCTGCCTGTGCTGCACGGTGCGGGGCGACCTGATCGCGACCCTTGAGGATCTGCTGCGCAAGCGCGACAACGGCCGGATCCGGCCGTTCCGCCGGGTCGTGATCGAGACGACGGGCCTCGCCGATCCGGCGCCGATCCTGCACGCGCTGATCTACCATCCCTATCTGGTGCTGCGGTACCGTCTCCAGGCCGTGGTGACGGTGGTGGACGCGTCCACCGGCGCCGCGACCCTCGACGCCCATCCGGAAGCCCTGCGGCAGGCCGCGGTCGCCGACCGGATCGTGCTGACCAAGGCCGACCTCGCGGGCGACCTCTCGGGGATCCGCGCGCGCCTCGCGGCGCTCAACCCGGCCGCCCCGATCGTCGCGCCCGACGCCCCCGCGGACACGCTCCTCGGCGGCCTGTTCGGCCTCGACGGCAAGACCGCCGACGTGCGCGCGTGGCTCGGCGACGCGGCGCTGGAGCAGGCGCATCACCGCCACGCCGACGTGAACCGCCACGACGCGTCGATCCGGGCGATCTGCCTGACCAGCGCGGCGCCCGTGCCGCGCCCCGCCTTCGAGATGTTCATGGATCTCCTGCGCTCCAGCCACGGGCCGAAGCTGCTCCGGCTCAAGGGCCTCGTCGCCCTCGCCGACGATCCCGAGCGGCCCCTCGTCGTCCACGGCGTCCAGCACGTGTTCCACGCGCCGGTCACCCTGCCGGCCTGGCCGGATCCCGACCACACCTCGCGCCTCGTCCTGATCCTGCGCGACCTCGATCCGGCCTTCGTGCGCCAGCTCTGGGACGCCTTCCTCGGCCGCCCCCGGGTCGACGCGCCGGATGCCGCCGCCCTGACCGACAATCCCCTGGCGATCCCCGGCCCCTGACGCCGGCGGTCGGCACCGTCCTTGAAGCCCTCGACGCGAAGGGCGCCCCGGAGGCGCCGGATCGTCCCGGATCGGGACGGGTCGTCGAGAGGCAGGACACGCGGATGGCGCGACGCTTCACCGTGATACAGGGCGGGCTCACCGAGCGGCCGGACCGCGCGGCGGATCCGGAAGCCGGAGCCGGTGCCGAGGACGGCGCCGAGGACGGCGCCGAGACCGGGACCTGGCGGGTCGATCTGCGGCGACCCGGTGCCGTCGACGCGGCCTCCGTCGCCGCGTGGCGGGCCATGCTGGTGCGCAACGCGGTGACCGACCCGCTGCGCGACCCGGACCACCTTCTCCCGCTCGCCCAGCACCGCCCGGCCGGTCGTCCCGTCGCCGTCGCCCTCGCCTGGAGCCGCGACGCGCGCGACGGCCACGAGACCCTGCGCGGCGTGGTCCCGCTGGCGATGCCGCATCCGGTCTGGGGCCGCCGCGCCCGGCCCTGGCAGCTCGCCGAGCCCGACGCGGCTGCCCTCGTGGAGCGCGCGGCCGCGGAGGCCGTCGACCGGGCGCTGCGGGAGCGGCTCGGGGCGCTGCGCCGCCCGCTCCGACTCGTCGGCCAGTCCGCACCCGCCCCGGATCCGGAGCCGCGGCGCCCCGTCCTGGCGGCCAGCCGCCCGGCGCGTTCCCGGCCGATCCCGGCCGGGAACCTGCTCGGCGTGCGTCCCGAGGGCTGGGAGCCCGCGGAGACCGAGATGCTCGCCGTCACCGAGCCGGAAGCGGTCCGCGACGCCGTCGACACCTTCCTCGCCCTCGACGCCCGCACGGCCGCGCGGCCGATCATCGCCGATCCGGCCGAGGCGTCGCTGGTGCGTGTGGTCACCCGGCTGTTCGCCCGCCGCGGCGCGCTGCGGGTCGAGTTCCGCCGGCGGGCCGGCGCGGTGGTCGCCGGGACGCTCCACCTGTGCGCCGGCGCCAACGCGGTGCCCTGGCGCCGCGCCCGGGCCTGAGTGGTCGGTGAGCGGTCAATCCGCCGCGTCCGGGGCGCCTGTCGACGGGGGCGGCGAACCCTAGCTGGCCGACATGACCCGCGACCTGCCCCACGGCGTTCGACCCGCTCCGCGCCGGAAGGCGGCCGCACAGACTGTGCCGCGCTCGCGCGGGGCGGGCGAGGCCGACCGGGTGGCCGCCATCCTCGCGCGCCTCGCCGAGCGGGACCCGGATCCGAAGGCCGGATTCGACCGCACCGACCCGTTCCGCCTGCTCGTGACCGTGCTGCTCTCGGCCCAGTCCACCGGCCCGACCGTCTCGCGGATCGCGGACGCGCTGTTCGCCGAGGCCCGCGATCCCGCCGCCATGGCGGCCCTGGGGGAGGCCCGGATCACCGAGATCGTCCGGCCGGTCGGGCTCGGGCCCTCCAAGGCGCGCAACATCGTCAGGCTGTCGGCGGTCCTGCTCGCGGAGCACGGCGGCGCCGTCCCGCGCAGCGCCGCGGAGATGCGCCGCCTGCCGGGGATCGGCCGGAAGAGCGCCGAGGTCACGGCGAACTTCGCCTTCCACGAGCCGGTGATCGCGGTCGACACCCACATCTTCCGGATCGCGAACCGGATCCCCCTCGCCCCGGCCGCGACCGTCGACGCGGTGGCCGACGGCCTCGCCCGAGTCGTGCCGGACGCGTTCAAGGACAACGCCCATGTCTGGCTGTTCCGGCACGGGCGCGACACCTGCACGGCCCGGAAGCCCGCCTGCCCCCGGTGCCCGGTCTCCGACCTGTGCGCGTGGCCGGGCAAGGCGACGGCCTAGACGCTACTCGTCCTCGCCGAAGCGGTTGGCCAGCAGGGCCTCGATGGCGTCGAGGCAGCTCTCCGCGTCCGGGCCGACGGCGGTGACGGCGATGCGTGTGCCCATGGCGGCGCCGAGCGTCAGCAGGCCCATGATCGAGCGTCCGCCGACTGTCTCGCCGGCCCGGGTGACCGTCACGGCGGCGTCGTAGCGCTCCACGGTCTGCACGAACTTCGCGGAGGCGCGGGCGTGGAGGCCCCGCCTGTTGATGATCGGGAGCTTGCGGATAAGGCCGCCCTCCGGAACCGGCGGATCGTCATCGGTCTCGAAAAGCTCGTCCATCGCCCGTGGTGTTTCCCGCCCGATCGGCGGCCCTGGCGGCCGCTCGTCCCGAACCTAAACCATTGACCGGGCGTGTCGATCCCGCAGCCCCGCGGGCGCGGTGGAACGGGCGGCTGTGTGACCGTGCCGGCTACCACTCGTACTCGGCGCCGACGCCGAGGCTGGTGCGGCCGTCGGTCCCGGCCTCGCCCTTCAGCTTGATCCGGCGGGTGACGTCGAAGTCGACCCCGACGGCGGTGTCGGCGGGCTTCGCCCCGGCCTTCACGCCGACGCTGACCCGATCCGAGATGTAGCGCGAGGCGCCGATCGCCGGCCCGCCGCTCGCGCCGGTGGAGACGTCGAGGCTGTCGAGGCCGAGGCTCTTGCGCGCCTGCTCGAACACGTCCGGACCGGCGGCGCCCCCCGAGAGCTGGGCGACCGCCTGGGCGAGCTGCAGCGCCTGGAACGGCGACAGGCCGGCCGAGGCCTTCTTGAACAGGATCCGCGACAGGATCTCGTCCTGCGGCAGGACCGGATCCGAGGTCAGGGAGAATTGCGGCGCGTCCGCGAAGCCCGAGACCGCGATGCGGGCGGTCACGTCGGTGGCCTTGGTCTCGGCGACGAAATCGAGCTCCGGCGTGGTCAGGCTGCCGGCGAAGGTCAGCCGGCCGCGGCTGAAATCCAGGCGCTGGCCGACGAGCTCGAACTGTCCGCGCCGCAGCGAGAACGCGCCGTTGGCGTTGGGCGACGCGGAGGTGCCGGTGACGCGCAGCGCACCGCCGAGTTCCGCGTCGATGCCGCGCCCGCGCACGAAGATGCGGCTCGGCGCGTCGATCGTCACGTCGAGGGTGGCGTCGAACGGGACGGCCGGCTTCCCGCCCCGTCGCCCGGACCGGGTCGCGGCCTTCCGCTCCGCCCGCTGCGCCAGGCGCGCCTTCAGGGCCGGCGGCGTGTTGACGTGGCGGACGCCCGGCAGCGGCCGGATAGTGGCCGGCAGCCGGTCCGGAACCGCGACGTCGATCGACACGACGTTCACCCGGCCGGCGATCCGCGGCGTCCGCGCCAGCGGCCCCGCCAGCGTGATGTCGACGCTCGACACGGCCGTCATCAGAGGGCTCGAGACGAGTTCGGCCTTGTCGGCGACGACGTGGAAATTGCCCGGGAAGTCGGGCGCGAGGGAGACGCGGCCGGTTACGGAGACCTGACCGCCGTTGCGGGCGGTCGCGGTCAGGCGCTCGACCACGACGCTGTCGCCGCGGCCGGTGACGCGGCCCTCGATCCCGGTGAAGCGGAGCCCGTTCAGCGGATCGGTGAAACTCCCGCCGCTCAGCACCGCCGCGCCCTGGGCCCGCGGCGCCGCGAGCGTGCCGGTGACGCCGCCGTCGATGGCGATCTTGCCGGTGACGCTCTGGCCGCCGACGCTCAGGAGGGAATTGGCGAGGGCGGCGTCGAGCGTCCCGCGCGCGCGCAGGTCCAGCGGACCCCCGGCCTCCACGGGCAGCGACCCGGAGACCGTCAGGGCGACGCCGCGCCCGGCCGTGACCCGCCCGTCCAGGCTCGCCTGCCCGTCCGACAGCGTGCCCTTGGCGGTCGCGTCGATCGCCGGCAAGCCGGCCTGCCGCGTCTGCGGGGCGACGAGCTTGGCGACGCTGACCGCGTAGCGCCCCTCCGGCCGCGTCGCGCGGCCGCGGAGATCCGCCTCCCCGTCCAGGGTCCCCGAGAGGGCGAGGCTCGGTGCGGCGATTCGGGCGAGCGACAGGGGCAGCGACCGGATCGCCACCTTGAGGTCGAGATCCCGCCCGGCGCGGCCCGCGACCGTGACGCGGCCGGAGCCCGCCGCGATCGACAGGCCGTCGATCACCGCGCCGCCGTCCCGGAGGGTGATCGCCGCCGGCCCGGTGAGGGCGAAGCGGTCGTTGCCGCGGGCCGCTGACAGGCGCTGGATCTCGATCCGCGTGTCCGCGGCCGGGACGACCCGCGCGGCACCGTCGAGCGTGAAGCCGCGCGCCCGGGCGGTGAGGCTCACGTCGCTGAAGGCGGGCGTGCCGTTCGCGAGGAGCCGGATCGTGTCGACCTGCTGGCCGGCGGCCACGAGCCGGTCGGCCTCGACGCGCCCGTCGAGGACCGGGTGGGCGCGCAGGTCTCGTCCCGAGAGGTCCGCGTCGAGCCGCGCGAGGGCGGTCTCGCCGTAGCGGAGACCGGCCCCGGTGGCACGGACGGTCACGTCCTGGCGCCCGCCGTCGCGGGCGAGGGTCAGCGCGGCGTCGAGGCGGCCCGCGACCGGTTCCGGGACCAGGGGCGCGATGTCCGTCAGGTCGCCGGCCCGCACGGTGAGCGCGCCGGCCGACAGCCACGTGTCGGCCGCGACCGTCGCCTGGCCCGCGACGGAGACCGAGCCGAGATCGAGGCCGAGCCGGTCGAGGACCCAGTCCCCGCCGACGCGCGCGAGGTGCGCGCCGCCGGTCAGCGGCTTGCCGCCGACATCGCCGCCGAGCCGGACCGTGCCGTCCGGCGCGAGGAGCGCGTCCCGCAGGACCGCCTCGACGCGCAGGTCCCGGATCGGCTTGCCGGCCGCCGTGGCGGAGGGCGCCGTCAGGGTCGCGGTCACGTCCGGATGCTCGAGGGATCCGGTCAGGCGCGCGTCGACGCCCGCCCTGCCGGTGAGGCGCCCGTCGAGATCCGCGAGGCTCTTGAGGTCGATCCTGCCGGTGACGTCCGCGCGGGTCGCCGTCGCCTCGCCCTGCAGGGTCGCGGTGACGCCGGAGCCTTCCAGGCGCAGATGGTCGAAGCCGTACCCGTCGAAGGTCTGGGAGACGCGCCCCTGGAGGCTCGGCGCGGGGCCGAGGGTGCGGTCGGCCGCCCGGACCCCGGTGACGACGCCGCTCGTCGTCACGGCGAGGTCGGCGGCGACGGCCTTGCGCGCCGGATCGCCGCTGAGCCGCGCCTTGGCGTCGAGGCTGCCCGCGAGACCCTGGCCCGCGAGGCCCGAGAAGACGGAGAGGTCCGGCAGCGCCGCGTCCACGGTGCCGGTCAGGGTGTTCTGGCCGACCCGGCCGGCATAGGCGGCCCGCGCCGTGTCGGAATCGAGGTTGAGCGCCGCGATATCGAGAACGCCGTCGGCGCCGGCCGAGGCCCGGAGCGTCACGGTGGCCCGGCTGCCGATCGCCCGACGCAGGGCCGGGTCGGCGAGCTTCAGCCCGTCGACCCGGCCGTCCGCCGCGATGGCGAAACGCTGCGCCGACGGCTCGCCCTGCGGGTCGATGCCGAGGCTGGCCTCGATCCGGTCGAGGCTGGAATCGCGGCTGCGCAGGGCGGCCGCGTCGAGACGGCCCCGGACGGTGGGCGCCGCCAGCGGTCCCTTGAGGCTGCCGTCGAAGACGAGCTTGCCGATCTCGGCCTCGCCGGCCCGGGTGACGTCGCCCTCCGTCGGCAGGGCGCGCGCCTGCAGCGTCAGGTCGGCGATCCGGTCGCGGGTGAGGCTGCCGCCGGCCGTCAGGCGCGCCGTGCGGGAGGTCAGCTCCAGCCGGTCGATCCGGAAGGCGCCGCTATCCGCGAAGGCGAGGCCGCCGTCGAGCTTGGTGGTGCCGGCGAAGACCGCCGCCGCCGGACCGGGCATCAGCCCCTCGATCCGGGCCGCGAGGTCGAGGGCGAGGCGCCGCTCGGCCCCGATGCGGGAGATCTTCGCCCCGCCCCTGGCGCCGATGTCGGGACCGGCCGTGAAGTCGAGCTTGGCCCCCCAGGCATCCAGTGTCCCGGTCCCGTCGAGCGCGAAGTCGATCGGCGGGGTGCCGGGCAGGTTGGCGGCCTTCGAGAGCAGGCCGCCCGCCGGCTCGACCAGGTTCGCCTTGAGTTCCAGCCGCTCGCCGTTCGGCACGAACAGCAGCGACAGCAGGAAGCGGCCCGGCGCGTCGAGGCGCTGCGCCCTCGCCTGCAGGTCGAGCCCCTCGCTGGCGGCGCCGAGCTTCGCCCGGCCCTCCGCCGACAGCCGCGCCGGCTGCCCGGCCACCGCCTCGCCCAGGGTCAGCTCGGCCAGCTTGAAGCCCTTGATCTCGACCTTGACCGGCAGGTCCGGGAGGAGCCGCCCGTCGGGCTTGGCCTCGGGCGGCGGCGGTCCGGGTATCGGCCGGCGCAGCACGTCGAGATGCCCGATCTCGAGGCTGTCGACCTCCAGCCGTCCCGACAGGAGGGCCAGCCGCCGCCAGACGATGCGGGCCCGGTCGAGCTTCAGCCAGACGCCGTCGCGGTCGCTGATCGCCACGTCCCGGATGGTCGCGTCCGAGGACAGGGCGCCGTCGATGGCGCCGATCGCCACCCGCGACGAGGGCGTCGACAGGGCGCGGGACAGGAGGCCGCCGAGGACGGACTTGTCGCCCTCGTCGGCGCGCGTCGCCGCGAGGGTCCAGGGCAGCAGGGCGAGGCAGACCAGGACGAGCGCCAGGCTCCACCGGCCGGGACGGGCGGTCGGACGCGCGGTGCGCGGCGTGAGTCCGGTTCGGAACACCATTCAGAACGCCTGCCCCAGGCTGAGATACAGGACGGCGGGACGCACGTGTCCGCCCTTGTAGGGGTCGAGCGGGAAGGCGACGTCCGCGCGGATCGGCCCGATGCCGGTGTAGTAGCGCAGGCCGATGCCCACGGATTTGCGGATCTTCTCATCGAAATCCGGCGTCGCCGAGGCGAAGGCGGTGCCCGCGTCGAAGAACGGCACGACGCCGATCGTGTCGGTGACCTTGATGCGCGCCTCGAGCGAGGCCTCCAGCAGGCTGCGGCCGCCGATCGGCAGGTTGAAGGGACCGATCGGCCCGAGGGTCCGGTACGGGTAGCCGCGGACCGAGCCGCCGCCGCCCGCGAAGAACCTGAAATTGTCGGGGATCTCCCCCAGCGGCGCGCCCGAGACCGAGCCGAAGCCGACGCGGCCGGCCAGGATCACGCGGGCCTCGTCGTCCAGGGCGTAGTAGGTCGATCCCTGCGCCTTGGCCACGACGATGCCGGGCGAGGAGATCGCGCCGGGATAGACCGCCAGCGACGCGATGGCCCGGACGCCCCGGGTCGGGTCGAGGAGGCTGTCGGTGGAATCGTAGGTCACCGAGGCCGGCACGCCGATCAGCCGGTAATTGACCGTGCCGAGGGCGTCCTTCGACCGGCCCGCCTGCGCGTCGAGCCCGATCTGCGCCGAGAACGTGTCCGAGAACCGGTGGCGGATCGCCCCCGAGACGCCCCCGCCATCCACGAGGTAGCTCTGCTGCACCTCGCGGGTGATGAAGGCGTTGGCGAGAAAGTCGTTGCGCGTCCCCCACAGGGCCGGCTGGACGTAGGTCGCAGAGAGGCGGCCGCCGAGGCCGTTCGTGCCGATCCCCGCGAGCTTGCGCTGGTTGGCGAACGGGTCGTTCCCGAGGCCCAGGTAGTAGATGTCGGCGTCCACCCTGAAGGACTCGCCGCCACCGAACAGGTTGCGGTTGGCGTAGTAGGCCCGCACGCCCGGCCCGTCGACGGTGGAGTAGCGCGCCGAGACGCCCACGAGGTTGCGCTCGCGCTCGGTGACCGCGACGAACAGCGGCAGGTTCCCGTCGGCGTCGAGGGTCGTGCCCTCGCGGACCCGCACGCCGCCGATCCCCTCGATCCGCGCCACCGACCGGCGGATCGCCGCCACCGCCTGGGGCGAGTACGGGTCGCCCGGCTCGGCGTAGATGAAGGAGCGGATGGTGGCCGGGTCGATGCCCGGCGCTCCGCTGATGGCGACCGGGCCGAGTCCGGCCACCGGGCCCGGCGCCACCGTGAAGGTCACGTCCATGACGTGGGCGGAATCGTCCACCACGGGGTCGCGCGCGATCACCTTGGCGAAGGGATGGCCCTGCGCGCGGAACTGGTCGACGATCTGCGCTTCCCGCGCCAGCACCGTGGCCGAGCGCGCGGGAACGTCGTCGTCGACGCGGGTGACCCGCGCGGGTAGCGCGGAGTCCGGGAACGGGTTGCCCGCCGGATCGCGCACGGTGATCCGGCGCAGCTGGTAGAGGGGCCCGAGATCGACCGCGATCCGCACCGGGACGAGGCCGCGGTTGCGCCACGCCTCCGCGGCACCGACCGCCGACGCCGCCTGGCCCGGCACCGGCGCGCCGTCGATCCGGATCGTGACCGTTCCCTGATAGTAGCCGTAGCCCGACAGGACGTCGGCGAGCTTGGCGCGATCGGTCTCGGCCCGGCGCAGCAGGCCCTCGCCGTCGGGCGGCGGCTCCTGCCGCAGGCGATAGAGGGTGGACGTGTCCTGCAGGGCCCGCAGCACGTCGGAATCGTCCGTGCCGGTGATCCGCAGCGTGTACGGAAGCGCCGTCGCGCTCGGTGGCGGCGGCTCCGGCTCGCTGCCGAACAGGCCGAACAGGTCGAAGGCACGCGCGGGTTGAGTCCCCACGGCGATGAGCAGGGTCAGGGCCAGGGCGACCAGCCTCGGCGGCGATGCGCGACGCATCACCGGGCGGGCCGCACGATGAGAGGGAGCGGAGACGCGCAAACCGCGCTCTTCAGCTCCGATCGAGGTCGGCCGTGCCGCCTGCCTGTGAGATCATTGCCGCTCCCCCCTCACGCCGTATCACGACGTACCCCACCGCATCTTAAGGCCAGGTGCCTGCGAGGCCAACACCGCCAAGGTCGCGGCCCGGGGACCGCGCCCGGGAACCGGTTCGGCCGCTCGCGATGAGGCTGGTCAACGACGGGCTCCGACGCGCGTGATGCAGGCGGCACAGACCGCGAACCCGGGGCGGCGCGGTGCTCGGACTCCCCTCCCCTCGCGGAGGGCAGGCCGTGTTCCGGAGCGTGTCCGCGCCACGAGCGGGTCCACGCGACTTACTGCCACAACGCAGAACCCGCCGCGCTGTTAAGCGCGGCGGGTTCTGTGCGTCGGATTTGGTTGCGGGGACAGGATTTGAACCTGTGACCTTCAGGTTATGAGCCTGACGAGCTACCGGGCTGCTCCACCCCGCGCCAAGTCTGTACGGCTGGTCCGGGTCGACGCGGGCTC